>JAEWAD010000282.1 GCA_023391905.1 Pseudomonadota bacterium
GTCATTCATTGCGCGTCGAGCGCGAGGTTCAGCTTGAGTACGTTGACGACCGGCTCGCCGAGCAGACCGAGTGCACGCGGCTGGATGGCGGCGGTCACCAGCGCGCGGACCTTGGCCTCGTCCACGCCGCGCGCCTTGGCGACGCGGGGGGCCTGGAAATAGGCGGCGTCCGGCGTGATGTGCGGGTCGAGGCCGCTGCCCGAGGTCGTCGCAAGCTCCATCGGCACGGCAGCGCCGGGGTTCTCGGCGCGAAGCGCCTCGGTCCGTTCTTTCACCTTCTCGATCAGCGTCTGGCTGGTCGGGCCGAGATTCGAGCCGCTCGAGGCGGCGGCGTCGTAGCCGTCGGCGCCGGCCGCCGAGGGACGGCCATGGAAGTAGCGCGGATCGTCGAAGAGCTGGCCGATCAGCTCCGAGCCGACGACCTTGCCGTCGCGCTCAACGAGGCTGCCATTGGCCTGGTGCGGGAACAGCGCCTGCGCGATGCCGGTGATTCCCAGCGGATAGGCGAGGCCGGTGAGGACGGTGAAGGCGACGATCATGACGATCGCTGGCCGTATCTGTTTGAGCATGATGGTTCTCCTCAGGCGAGGCCGATGGCGGTGATCGCCATGTCGATGAGCTTGATGCCGGCGAACGGGACGAGGATGCCGCCGAGGCCGTAGATCAGCAGGTTGCGGGAGAGCACCGCTCCGGCCCCGGTCGCGCGGAAGCGGACGCCCTTCAGGGAGAGCGGGATCAGGGCGATGATGATCAGGGCGTTGAAGATGATCGCCGACAGGATGGCGCTCTGCGGCGTCGCGAGGCCCATGATGTTGAGCGCGCCGAGCTGCGGGTAGAAGGCCAGGAACATCGCCGGGATGATGGCGAAATACTTGGCGATGTCGTTGGCGATCGAGAAGGTGGTCAGCGCGCCGCGGGTCATCAGAAGCTGCTTGCCGATTTCCACGATCTCGATGAGCTTGGTCGGATCCGAATCGAGATCGACCATGTTGCCCGCCTCGCGCGCCGCGACCGTGCCGGTATTCATGGCGACGCCGACATCGGCCTGTGCCAGCGCCGGCGCGTCGTTGGTGCCGTCGCCGCACATCGCCACCAGCTTGCCCTTGGCCTGTTCCTCGCGGATCAGGGCGAGCTTGTTCTCCGGCGTCGCCTGGGCGAGGAAATCGTCGACGCCCGCTTCCGCCGCGATGGCCGCCGCCGTCATCGGGTTGTCGCCGGTGATCATCACCGTGCGGATGCCCATGCGGCGCAGCTCGGCGAAGCGCTCGCGGATGCCGCCCTTGACGATATCCTTGAGGTGGACGACGCCGAGCAGGCGCCCGTCCTTCGCCACGGCGAGGGGGGTGCCGCCGGTCTTGGCGATGGCGTCGGCGATCGCCTGGGTCTCCCTTACCGCGTCGGCGGTCGCCCGCGACGCGCCGGACGCGGTTTCGACGTGCTTGAGCATCGCGTCGACGGCGCCCTTGCGGATCGAGGTGCCGTCGACATCGACGCCGCTCATCCGGCTCTGTGCCGTGAACGGCACGAAGCTCGCGTGCAGGCTCTGCATGTCGCGCGCGCGGATGCCGTATTTCTCCTTCGCCAGCACGACGATCGAGCGGCCTTCCGGCGTCTCGTCCGAGAGCGAGGCGAGCTGCGCCGCGTCGGCGAGTTCCTGCTCGCTGACGCCCTGGATCGGGCGGAATTCGCTGGCCTGGCGGTTGCCGAGCGTGATCGTGCCGGTCTTGTCGAGCAGCAGCGTGTCGACGTCGCCGGCCGCCTCCACGGCGCGGCCGGACATGGCGAGCACGTTGAAGCGCACCAGCCGGTCCATGCCGGCGATGCCGATCGCCGAAAGCAGCGCGCCGATGGTGGTCGGGATCAGCGTCACGAACAGCGCGACGAGGACGATCACCGGGATGGTGCCGCCGGCATAGCTGGCGAAGCTCGGGATGGTCACGGTTGCCAGCACGAAGATCAGCGTCATGCCGGCGAGCAGCACGTTGAGCGCGATCTCGTTCGGCGTCTTCTGCCGTTCGGCGCCTTCAACGAGCGCGATCATCCGGTCGATGAAGGTGGAGCCGGCGGCGG
The DNA here is from genome assembly GCA_023391905.1 of Pseudomonadota bacterium. Classification (GTDB taxonomy): domain Bacteria; phylum Pseudomonadota; class Alphaproteobacteria; order Rhizobiales; family Kaistiaceae; genus Kaistia. The sequence continues at coordinate 2,071 of JAEWAD010000282.1, forward strand.
CGGTGATGCGGACCCGGATCCAATCGGAGAGCACCTGCGTGCCGCCGGTGACGGCGGAGCGGTCGCCGCCGGATTCGCGGATCACGGGCGCCGATTCGCCGGTGATCGCGGCCTCGTTGACGGAGGCGACGCCCTCGATAACCTCGCCGTCTGAAGGGATGATGTCGCCCGCCTCGACCAGCACCACGTCGCCGACGCGGAGGCTGTTGCCCGGAACGGTCGTGTAGTCGAGGTCGTCGTCCTTGAGCAGCTTGGCCTGCGTCTCGCTGCGGGTGCGACGGAGCGAGTCCGCCTGCGCCTTGCCGCGCCCCTCGGCCACCGCCTCGGCGAAGTTCGCGAACAGGACGGTGAACCAGAGCCACAGCACGAGCTGCAGCGAGAAGCCGATATTGGCGCCTCCGGTCGCAATGTCGCGCAGCAACAGGACGGTGGTGAGCGCCGAGACGACGGCGACGACGAACATCACGGGGTTCCGCGCGAGGCTGCGCGGATCGAGTTTCCGGAAGGCGTCGCCGAAGGCGGGGATGAGAATGCGAGCATCCAGCAGGCTCGCGGATTTGGACTGGCTCATGGAAAGCTCCAGCATGTGAGGTCGCGGCGCACCGGCGCGGAACCCGTCCGCGCCGGTGGGGTGCGATGTCCGGTCAGAAACTCTGGCCGGCGAGCATGGCGAGGTGCTCGACGATCGGTCCGAGGGCGAGCGCCGGGAAGAAGGTCAGGCCGCCGACGACGAGGATGACGCCGACCAGCAGGCCGACGAACAGCGGCCCGTGCGTCGGGAAGGTTCCCGCCGATTCCGGCACGATCTTCTTGCCGACGAGCGAGCCGGCGATCGCCATGGCCGGGATGATGACCAGGAAGCGGCCCATCAGCATCGCGAGCCCGAGGGTGATGTTGTACCAGGGCGTGTTGCCCGACAGGCCGCCGAAGGCCGAGCCGTTATTGGCGGTCGCCGAGGTATAGGCGTAGAGCACCTCGGAGAAGCCGTGCGGGCCGGCATTGGCAATCGAGGCGACGCCGGTCGGCAGGACGATCGCGACGGCGGTGAAGCCGAGCATCGCCAGCGGCAGGCAAAGGACGGCGAGCATCGCCATCTTGACCTCCTTGGCCTCGATCTTCTTGCCGAGATATTCCGGCGTGCGGCCGACCATCAGGCCGGCGACGAAGATCGCCACCACGACGAAGAGCAGGATGCCGTAGAAGCCGGCGCCGACGCCGCCGATGATGATCTCGCCGAGCATCATGTTGATCATCGGGACCATGCCGCCGAGCGCCATGAAGCTGTCGTGCATGGCGTTGACCGCGCCGCAGGAGGCCGCCGTGGTGACGACGGCGAACAGCGCCGACAGCGTCACGCCGAAGCGCGTTTCCTTGCCCTCCATGTTGCCGCCATCGAGGCCGATCGCGTGCAGCAGCGGGTTGCCGGTGGCCTCGGCCCAGTAGCAGAGGGTCACGCCCGCCAGGAACAGGATGCCCATCGCGGCGAAGATCGCCCAGCCCTGCTTCGGATTGCCGACCATGCGGCCGAAGACGTTGGTCAGCGCCGCGCCGATCGCGAAGATCGCCACCATGTGGATCAGGTTGGTGAGCGCGGTCGGATTCTCGAACGGATGCGCGGCATTGACGTTGAAGAAGCCGCCGCCATTGGTGCCGAGATGCTTGATCATCATCTGCGAGGCGACCGGGCCCTGCGCGATCGTCTGCCGCGCCCCTTCGAGCGTCGTGGCGATCGTGTAGGCGCCGAGGTTCTGCGGCACGCCCTGCCAGCCCAGCACCAGCGCGCCGACGACGCAGATCGGCAGCAGCAGGTAGAGGATGCTGCGCGTCAGATCGACCCAGAAATTGCCCAGCGTCCGCGCGGACCGCCGCGCGAAGGCGCGGATCAGCGCCACGGCGATGGCGATGCCGGTCGCGGCGGAAACGAAGTTCTGCACGCTGAGCCCGGCCATCTGCGACAGGTAGGACATCGTCCCTTCGCCGCCGTAGTTCTGCCAGTTGGTGTTGGTCACGAAGCTGGCGGCGGTGTTGAAGGCGAGCTCGGGCGGCAGGCCGGCCATGCCGGCCGGGTTGAGCGGCAGCGCGCCCTGGGACCGCAGCAGCAGGTAGAGCGCCAGCAGGCCGGCGAGGTTGAAGAACAGCATCGCCGCCGTATAGGTCGTCCAGTGCTGCTCCTCGCTCTCGCTGGTTCCGGCGAGGCGATAGAGGCCGCGCTCGATCGGCCGCAGCAGGGGCGTCAGCAGCGTGCGCTCGCCCGTGAAGACGCGCGTCATGTAGCCGCCGAGCGGTTTGACGAGCAGGACCACGATCCCGCAGAAGATCAGGATCTGAAGCCATCCGTTTAAAGTCATGATTGCCGCTTTCTGCGCCGGGTCAGAACCGCTCGGGGCGGATGAGGGCGTAGGTCAGGTAGACGGAGAGAAACACCGCCACGGCCCCGCCGAGGATGTAGTCGATCATCATCGGTCCGTTCTCCGGGTCATGTATTCTCGCAGAGCCTGATGTAACCGAACATCAGGACAAAGAATCCGATCGAAATCGCGAGGACTATGGCGTCCATGGGATCAGCTTTCTGCGCCGTGTCGCGCGCTTTTATGCAAGGCGACGGACTGGCGTCGCTGCGTCGCGAGCATCCGATATTGCCGAAACGCGTGCGGCGATCATCATCGGATCTCTGCGGCAGATATGGCGCGGGAACGCATAGTCTTTCGAGACGGGAAGCCCCGGCGGACTATAAAAATCTCATAGGAATTTCAGGCCGGATTGAGCGGAGGCAGTGGCGTCGGCGCAGGCGGGCGCGAGCCGGCCGCGACGTCGCGACGGAACGCCCGCAGCCGGTCGAGAAGCGTGCGGGCCTTTTCGCGCGACCACGCCGTCGTGTCGTCAGGGGCGAACAGGCTGGTTTCGAGTGCGTCGGCCGCCGGCGGGGGCGGCCAGTCTTCCGGAAGCCGGGATCGCCAGTCGGCGAGCGCCCGGTAGGTCGCGCCGGCGTCGTCGCCCTGGCAGGCCTTGGTGAACGCCGTGAAGGCCGCTTCCTCCGACTGGGCCCGCTCGGCCTGGCGGCGGACATGGCGCGCCCGCAGCTTCCGCCACGCCGTCGCGACGAACAGGATGGCCAGGATGACGAGCGCGGCGATCGTCGCCCACACGGCCGGCCGGACCGGATGCGGCGCAGACGCCGCGGCTTCCGGACCTGACGGGGTGGCGGCCGGTCCAGGCGTCACCGTGACCGTCGCGGCGGCGCCGGTCGCCTGGTCCGCCGACTTGTCGGCGAGGTTCCACCAGGGCTGCGTGACGGCCGGCAGATCGAAGGTGCCGGCCTTCTCGAACACATAGGTGACGCGGTCGACGCGCTTGCCGGTGATCGTGCCACGCTCGCTCTGGTCCTGGCTGAGCGGATCGTCGACATAGAGGCGGACGCCCTCCGGCGCCGTGAAGGCGAGGTCGCGCATCGCCAGCGCCGGGACGTCGGTCGCCGTGCGCGTGATGGTGCGGACCAGCGCGTCGCCGGCCTTGAACGGGCTCTTCGGATCGGGCTTCCAGTTCTGCTCGAGCGTCAGCTGATCCGTCGCCACCACCAGGCTGTTGGCGTCGATGCCGTCCGGGACGTCGATCGTCTCCTCGATCGGCTGACCGTTCAGCGTGCCAGTGACGGCGCCGGCACGGTCGAGCAGGGTCACCGTCGGGGCGGGGATGGCCAGCGGGCCGCCGCGCCTTGGAAACACCGCGAACTCGAAACGCTGGCCGACATAGCTGGTGCCGTTCACCGTGTCGCTGAGCGTCGTGCCCTGCGACTCGAACCGCATCACCTGCGCGCCGGGCAGGTCGGGAACCGTGACGCGGGGCGGATGCGGCATGTCCCCGGGAAAAAGCACGTCGACATAGAGCGAGATGTGCTGGCCGATCACGGCGCCGTCGGGCGGCGAGATCGTCGTGCGGACGACCGGATCGGGCGGCGCGGGCAGTGTCGGCGCCGGCGCGTCCTGCGCCATGGCCCGGGTGACGGCGAGCAGGCAGGAGAGCATGAGCGCCACGCACGCCGTTCTCATGGCGCAGCTCCTGCCGCCGGGGCCGGCTCTGCCTGCAGCTGATAGGCGAAGCGAGCGCGCAGGAAGTCCGCCGGCTTGGTCTGTACCCGCTTCAGCCAGAGCGCGCGGACATCCGCGTCGCTCATCGGCGCGCTGTCGACGTCGGTGTCCTGGCCCTGCTTGTTGTTCGCGTCCTTGTCGTAGACGATCTGGTCGGCGCCCTCGCGCTGGTCGCCGGCATCGCCTCCCGGGCTCTCCATCATCTTTGCGCGCAGCTGCGCCAGCGTGCGGTTGGCCGTCGCGTCGTCCCAGCCGGGCTTGAGCTCGAGCGCGCGGTAGTAGCGTCCAACGGCGGTCTGGTACTGGCCGATCATCACGAGCGCATTGCCCTGGTCGAAGGCGGCCTCGGCGGTGTCCATGCCGCCGAAGACCTGCGCCGCCGTCTTGAAGTCGCCGGCCCGCATCAGCGCCGCACCGCGCCACATCGGATCGCGGAAGCTCGCCGCCGCCTCGGCGTAGCGCCCGCGCTCGAACAGAAGGCGGCCGCGCTGGTCAGGCGAGGCCCAGAGCTGTTTCCACCCCGTCAGGGCCGCGCCGAGCGCCAGCGCAGCGACCGCGAGGCCGATAACGATTAGGCCGAGCTTTCCAAAGCGGGGTGGAGCGGTGCGCGTGGTCATGCGAGCACCCAGCCGCGCCGGAACCAGAGGAGGGCGATCAGCGCGATCAGCGGCACCAGCCAGTAGCCGGCTTCCTCCCAGCGCTGGCCTTCGCCCTGGCCGAGCGTCGGAGCGGCGCCGGCGGCGAGGCGACGGGTCATCGCGGTGACGTCGGTCTCGTCGAGGCTGGTCGCGATCAGGCTGGCGCCGAGCGTGCTCGCCGCGTCGGCGAGGCCGGCGTCGGCCGTCGTATTCGGCGCCGTCAGGCCGAGGATGGTTACCGGCACGGCCGGCCTGGCGAGAGCCGTGACCTGGTCCGGTGCGATCGCGTCGGCCATGACGAGGATCGAGCCGCCGAGCTTTGCGTCGGCGAGGACGGCATCCGCCTGCGCAATCGCACCTGCCAGCGCATCCCCCTCGCGCGGCATGATGTCGGGCGAAAGCGCCTTCGCCATGTCGAGCACGATGTTGGGGTCGGCGGTCGGCGGCAGCACGAGATGCGCCGTGCCGGAATAGGCGATCAGGCCGGTCGGGGCGCCGGCCCGGCTTTTCAGCAGGTCGGCGAGCTTCTGGCGGGCGCGATCGAGCCGCGTCGGCGCGAGGTCCGTCGTCAGCATGGTCGGCGACACCTTGAGCAGGATCATCGCCGGCCGCGCCGCCGCGGCAAAGGGCGAGGGCACCTCCCGCCAGGTCGGGCCGGCGAGCGCGACGATGCCGACGAGCCAGCCGAGAAGGGCCACGTCGCCCGGCCGGATACGGCGGCGCGTGTCCGCGCCGGTGACGAGATGCTTCAAGAGCGCCGGGTCGATGACTTTCGCCCAGCGGTTGGTGCTGTCGCCCGCGCGCCGCTCGGCCCACCACAGCAGCAGGGCGGGCAGGAGCAGCAGCAGCCACCAGGGGCGGATGAAATGGAAGGCGGCGAGGAAGGTGTTCATGACCGGGCCGCCTCCGTCCTGGCCGCCCGGACGCGGCGATGCGGCCAATGCACGAGCAGGAGCGCCTGGCTCAGCATGGAGAGGATCAGCATGGCGCCGAGCGGGACCCAGTAGAGCTCGGTCTTCGGCCGGAAGGTGACGGTGTCGACCTTGCGCGTCTCGATCTTGTCGAGCTGGTCGTAGATGGTCGCCAGCTGTTCGCGATCCATGGCGCGGTAATAGCCGCCGCCGGTCGCGGTCGCGACGTTCTGCAGCGCCGCCTCGTCGAGCTTGTCCTCGCCGGCGGCGGCCGGGTCGCCGACCGCGATGGTGTGGATGACGATGCCGTTGTCCTTGGCGATGCCAGCCGCCTGGTCCGGCGGGATGCTGCTCGCCGTATCGTTGCCGTCGGTCAGCGCGATCATCGTCTTCGCCGGCACGGTCGATGTCGCGAACATGTTGATGCCGAGGCCGATGGCGTCGCCAAAGGCGGTGCGCGGCCCGGCCATTCCGACCTGCATCTCGCCGACCAGCCGCTCGGAGAGGGTGAGATCGGTCGTGAACGGCACCAGCGTGAACGGCGCGTCGCCGAAGACCACGACGCCGACCCGGTCGCCCTCGCGCCGTTTCAGGAAGTCGGTCAGCACCTGCTTCACGGCGGTCAGCCGGTTGACGGTCGCGCCGCTCGCATCGGTGAAGTCCTTGGTGTCCATCGAGCCCGAGAGGTCGACGAGCAGCAGCAGGTCGCGCGCCGGCTTGTCGAAATGCAAGGGCGGTTCGATCCATTGCGGCCGCATCAGCGCCGCGACGGCGAGGATCCAGCAGAGAAGGAGCGTCAGGCTGCGCCAGAAGCCGCGCCGGCCGACCACAGTGCCGGCTTCCGGCCTGGCGCCGCTGATCTCCACCAACCGGGTGAAGAACGGAACCCGCAGCGCCGGCCGCGTCTCGCGATGGCGCGGCAGCAGGAAATAGACCACGAGCGGCAGCGGCAGGAGGAGGGCGAGCCAGGGATAGGCGAAGCTCGGCATGGCGCTACCATCCCGCGGCGCGATGGCGCCGGATCCAGTCGCGCGCGGCGGTACGGATGGCTCGTTCGTCGGCGGAGCCCGGCGCGCCGAGCGCGATCTCGGCAAGTCGCGCGGCCGGCCCGGTCTCGAAGGCCTGCATCCCGCCGCTCTTGTCGAGAAAGCGCAGCCAGGCCGTGCCGGTCAGCGCGGCGACGTCGGCGCGGGGAAAAGCGACCAGCGCCGTCCGCTTCAGGATGGCGGAAAGCGATTGCGCGCCGGCGGCGTCGAGCGGTTCGGGAACGGCGGCGAGCTCGCGTAGCGCCTGCCGACGATAGGCGTCATGGCGATGTCGGACGATCGCGCGCGCCGCGAGCAACACCAATCCGGCAAGCAGAGCGGCAGCGAAAATCCACCAGCCCGGCGCCGGCGGCCAGTAGGAGACGGGCGGCGGCAGCACGATGTCGCGCAGGTTGGCGAGATCGGCCGGGTCGGCGCTCATGACGCGGCCCTCGCGCCATTGCCGTTGCGCGCATGGGTCAGCCGCCGCCCGAGCAGTTCGCGCATCTGCGCCGAGACGTCCCGTGCCGTCTCGATCGGCAGGACCGGGATGGCGCGGCGACGGGAGAAACCCTCCAGGCTGGCGCGGCGTTCGGCGAAGCTCTCGGCGAAGCGGCTGCGCAGGTTGGTCGCGGTGCTGTCGATCTCGATCTGGTTGTCGCCCTCGCCGACGATGACGCGCCCCAGCGCCGGCATCTCGGCCTCGATCGGATCGTAGATGAAGACCGACAGCACGTCGTTGTGGGCGGTGATGCGGGTGACGAGCTTGACCGTCTCGGCGTCGGCGCCATAGGCGTCGGAGATGACGCAGACGAGGCAGTCGTGATGGGCGAGCCGCTCGGCCCGGCGCAGCGCCTCGTTGAACAGGGTGGGGTCGGCGGCGCGGCTGTCGGTGGCCTTCAGTGCGGCGTTCTGGCGGGCGACTTCGTGCAGGATCGGCACGACGCCCTTGTCGCGCCCCTGCGGCCGGATCTCGGTGATGCCGTCCTCGGAGAAGACGATCGCGCCGATGCGGTCACCGAGCGAGGTAACGCGCCAGGCGGACAGCGTCGCGACCTCGGCGGCGGCTACCGATTTCATCATCAGCTGGCTGCCGAAGAACATCGAGAGGCGCTGGTCGACGAGCAGCAGGACGCTGCGGTCGCGCTCCTCGGTGAAGACGCGGACATGCGGGCTGCCGAGGCGCGCCGTCGCGGCCCAGTCGATCGTGCGCGTGTCGTCGCCCTCGTAGTAGTGGCGGAGTTCCTCGAAATCGAGCCCGCGGCCGCGCAGCCGCGAGGCGTGCCGCCCGGTCAGCAGGCTGTGCACCGGCTGGCGTGGCAGGAAGCTGAAGCCCTTGGCCCGGTGATGCAGGCGCGTGAGCTCGTCGAGCGTGACATAGGCTCTGGCCGATCCGGATTCGGGTGTCGCCATTGCCATTGCCCTAGACCGCCACGGCGACCTGCTTGACGATCTCGTCGATCACGTCGTCGGCATGGACGCCGTCGGCGCTCGCCTCGTAGGTCAGCGACAGGCGATGGCGCAGGCAGTCATGCGCGACCGCCTGAACATCCTCCGGGGTGACGTAGTCGCGGCTGTCGAGCCAGGCATGGACGCGCGACGCCTTGTCGAGTGCCAGCGAGCCGCGCGGGCTGGCGCCGATGGCGATCCAGTCCTTCAGCTTGTCGCCGAATTCGGCCGGTCGCCGGCTCGCCGCGATCAGCCCGACGATGTAGGTCTCGACCGCATCGGCCGATTTGACCACGTCGATTTCCTTGCGTGCGTCGAAGATCACCTGCTGCGCGATCTTCGGCGGGTCGGCCGCCGCCGTTCCGGCCGTCTCGGAGCGGACGAGCTGCAGCACCTTCACCTCGTCGCCGTCGCTCGGATAGTCGATCCGGACATGCATCAGGAATCGGTCCATCTGCGCCTCGGGGAGCGGATAGGTGCCCTCCTGCTCGATCGGGTTCTGCGTTGCGAGCACATGGAAGGGAGCGGGCAGCCGCCGGCTGGCGCCCGCGACCGTCACCTGATGCTCCTGCATCGCCTCGAGCAGCGCGGACTGGGTGCGCGGCGAGGCGCGGTTGATCTCATCCGCCATCACCAGCTGGCCGAACACCGGGCCGGGCACGA
>JAEWAD010000317.1 GCA_023391905.1 Pseudomonadota bacterium
CCCTCGGGGAGAGGTAAGGGCATGCCCTCCCCCACCCCAACATCGAACGTCGCCAATGGCGACGTTCTCTTTCCCTGAACAGGATGCGCTCGGCCCGCCGTGTGGGAACGAAAGCCATCCCTGCCTAGCCAGAGGCCCCGCATGACCGAGACCCTGCCCGCAACGGCCACGAAGCGCCGCAAGGCGACCGCCGCCGCGCACGCCGACCCCGGCTCTCGCAGCGTCGAGCGCCTCGCCTATCTGTTCGTGCTGCCGGCGCTGGCGCTGGTCGTCATCTTCCGCATCATTCCCCTGATCTGGGGCCTCGGCTACTCGTTCACCGACTATGACGGCATGTCGGCGCCGCGCTTCGTCGGCCTCGACAACTACATCGGCATCGCGCACGACCCGGTCTTCCTCGACAGCCTGATCAACATGCTGATCCTGCTGGCGACGCTGCCGATCTGGATCGGCCTGCCGCTGGTGCTCGCCATCCTGATCCACCAAGGCGTGCCGGGCGGCAAGATCTTCCGCGCCGTCTATTTCTTTCCGGCCGTGCTCTCCTCGGTCATCGTCGGCGCCATCTTCAACGTGCTGCTGCGCTATGACGGCTCGTTCAACCTGTTCCTGAAGGCGCTCGGCTTCTCGGCCGTCGACTGGCTCGGCAATTCGAATACCGCGCTGTTCAGCCTGATCGCCGTGCAGCTCTGGTCCACCTTCGGCATGAGCCTGCTCATTTTCATCGCCGGCCTATCGACCGTTTCCGCCGAGATGCTGGAGGCGGCCAAGCTCGACGGCGCCAAGCTGATGCAGACCTGGTGGCACATCGTCATTCCGTCGATCCGGCCGATCATCGAATTCGCCGCCGTGGTGACGACGATCGGCATGCTGACCTCGATGTTCGGCCTGATCTACGTGCTGACCGCGGGCGGCCCCGGCACTTCGACGATCCTGCCGGAATTCCTGATCTGGCTCGAGCAGGGCAAGATGAACCGCCCCGGCTATGCCAGCGCGATCTCCATGGTGCTGTTCCTGATGATGGCAGGCCTCGCCGCCATCCAGATCCGCATCATGTCCCGCAACGCCGACATCTGAGGGCGCCATGGCAGAAGTCAAAACCCGCGAGAAGCGCATCCTCTGGGTGATCTCGGTCCCGATGGCGCTGCTGGCGCTGTCCGCCGTCTATCCGGTCTTCTTCGCCATCAACGCGGCGCTGAAAACGCGAAAGGGCTATGTGCTCGACCGCTTCGGCCTGACGACCGACCCGACCTTCGTCAATTTCTCCCAGGCCTGGAACCAGTCGCGCCTGTCGGAATATTTCTACAATTCGGTGGTGGTTACCGTCGGCGCCGTGCTGGTGCTTCTCGTCGTCGCCTCGATGGCCGGCTTCGCCCTCGCCATCCTGCGCTTCCGCGGCCGCAAGATCATCTTCATCACCATCCTGGTGTCGCTGATGATCCCGGTGCAGGTCGTGCTGGTACCGTTCTACCGCACCATGATCGGCTTGAACCTGATCGACAGCCGGCCCGGCCTGATCATCGCCTACACGGCGTTCTTCCTGCCGTTCAGCGTCTATCTGATGACCGCCTTCTATGCCCGCCTGCCGCGCGAGCTGTTCGAGGCGGCGCAGATCGACGGCGCCAATCTGCTGCGGGTCTGGTGGCACATCATGCTGCCGATGGGAAAGCCGGCCCTGGTGACGCTCGGCATCCTCAACACGCTCTATTGCTGGAACGACGTGCTGATCTCGCTGCTCGTGCTGCAGGACCAGCGCACCCTGATGGTCGGCATCGCGGCGCTGCGCGGCGAATACACCACCAACGTGCCGCTGCTCGCCGCCGGCATCTGCCTCGCCGCAGCCCCGATCGTCATCATCTACGTCATCTTCCAGCGCCAGATCGTCAACGGCATCGCCGTCGGCGCGGTGAAGGGGTGATCCACGTTTCGTCGTCATCCCGGGCTTGACCCGGGATCCATTCCGCCGGGCTCTCGGGCCCGTCACGCTCCGGGTTAGGGCTGAATGGATCCCCGCCTTCGCGGGGATGACGTTGGCAAACAACCACCACGCGAGCCATTCATCGAAGGAAACGACAATGCAGCGCATGGGCATGGTGATCGGGGTGAAGCCCGAGGCGATCGTCGAATACAGGCGGCTGCACGCCACCGGCTCGGCCGAGGTCAATGCGCTGCTCTCGGCCTGCGGCGTCAGGAACTACTCGATCTACCTGCGCGAGCCGGAGAACCTGCTCTTCGGCTACTGGGAGTATCACGGCGCCGACTGGGCGGCGGACGCCAAGCGCCTCGACGGCGAGCCGGCGATCCAGGCCTGGCTCGGCCAGACCGACCCGTGCCAGCAGCCGCTCGCCTCTGCCAAGCCGGGCGAATGGTGGTCGACGATGGAGGAAGTCTTCCACATCGACTGAGGCCCGCCCTCGTCCGCCTCCCCGCCGGCGCCGAACGCAACCGCGTACACCCAGCGGGCCCGTCCCTCCCCGGCGCGATTTTGTACGCGCCAGCGCTGAATCCACGCAACCAACGCGACCCCAGAGCGCTTGATAAGCGGTGATGAACCGGCTTTGATGCGATTCGGGCGGCAAGGCAGTCGCAGGGGGCATGGAATTTCGGGCAGCGCCATCCATTCACCGACGGAGCGTGGAAGCTGGCGGGACTTTGTCCCAGCCGGGCTTTTGCTCGTCTTCAGCGTCGTGGCGATCTTCGTCGCGTCGATGGCCGGCGATGCCCATTCGAAAGAGGTCGCCGTCGTCGCGCCGCCCTGGGCCGACGCAGCGGATGTGGCTGGAATCGTGGCGCGGTCGGGCGGCAGCATCGTCGCCACCGCTGGCCTTCCGAACATCATCATCGCCCGCTCGGACGATCCCGGTTTCGTCTCAACTCTTTACCAGGCGGGGGCCTGGCTGGTGCTCGATGCCGTCAAGCTGCGCAGCTGTCTGTCAGCCTGAGCATCGCCGCCGCATCTGCTATTCAAGGATCGCTAAATGTCCGAGCTCGATAAGCTGCGACAGCATTTCGGCAGATTCCTGGTCGTCCTGACCTGGATCCACGTGCCGTTCATCGCCCTGGTTGCGGCCTGGATCGGGCGTGGCGTCGCGGCGCCCACGCTGATCGCGCTGGCACTCGCCGCCGCGCTGCAGCTGTCCTGGCTGATGCGCGGCACCGCGCCGGTCACCCGCTATGTCTCGGCCGTGGCGATGGTGGGCGAGCCCGCCCTCCTGGTCTATCTGTTCAGCGGACACCCGTGGCAGATGGACATGCACATGTACTTCTTCGCCACGCTGGCGCTGGTCATCGGCTGGTGCGACTGGCGGCCCATCGTGGTGGCGGCGATCACCATCGCGGCGCATCACCTGATGCTCAATTTCATCTTCCCGTTCGCCGTCTTCCCCGGCGGCGCCGACCTGCCGCGCGTCTATCTGCACGCCTCGATCGTCGCCTTCCAGACGGTCGTCCTGGTCTGGCTCTCCTTCACGCTCGACGCCAGCTTCCGCCGCATCAAGGCGATGAGCGACGAGATCGTCCGCTACAACGGCACGCTCGAGGTGAAGACCCGCGAGGCCAACGCCGCCAGCGTCGCCAAGAGCCTGTTCCTGGCCAATATGAGCCACGAGATCCGCACGCCGATGAACGCGATCCTCGGCTTCAGCCATCTGGCGCTGAAGACCGACCTGACGCCGAAGCAGGCCGACTACGTCAACAAGATCAAGGCGGCCAGCACCGCCCTGCTCGGCCTGATCAACGACATCCTCGACTTCTCGAAGGTCGAGGCCGGCATGCTGTCGCTGGAGAGCGGGCATTTCGAGATCCGCGAGACGGTCGAGAACGCGACCGCGATCTCCGCCGTGCGCGCCGCGGAGAAGGGCGTCGACGTTCGCATCACCGTCGACGAGAACGTGCCGACGACGCTGCTCGGCGATGCGATGCGGCTGAACCAGATCGTGCTCAACCTGGTCTCGAACGCGGTCAAGTTCACCGAGCGCGGCGGCGTCATCGTGTCGGTCCGCGCGATCGACCGCAACGACCCCGACGTGACGCTCGAATTCTCCATCCGCGACACCGGCATCGGCATGACGCCGGATCAGCAGAAGAACCTGTTCCGCTCCTTCAGCCAGGCCGACAGCTCGATGACCCGCCGCTTCGGCGGCACCGGGCTCGGCCTCGCCATCAGCAAGCAGCTGGTCGAGCTGATGGGCGGCACCATCCGCGTCGACAGCACGCCCGGCGCCGGCAGCACCTTCACCTTCACCGCGCGGATGCAGGTCGGCGATTCCGCCAAGCTGGCCAGCGCCGTCCATATCGAGGCGCTGCGCGGCCTGCGCGTGCTGATCGTCGACGACAATCCGGCCTCGCGCGAGATCCTGCACAACCTGTTCGAGAGCTGGTCGGTGCAGGCCGACCTCGTCGCCTCCGGCACCGAGGCGATCGCCTTCCTCGAGGCGGCGAACGACGCCGGCACCAATTATGACCTGATGCTGATCGACTGGAAGATGCCCGGCATGGACGGCATCGAGGCAGTCGAGGCGATGCAGGCGAGCGACAAGCTCACCCGCCTGCCGACGATCATGATGGTCAGCGCCTATGCGCGCGAGGAGGCGATGTCGGGCGCGCGCGCCGCCGGCATCTCCGCCTTCCTCGTCAAGCCGATCGACCCGACGCTGCTGCTGCAGCAGATCACGCAGTTCATCGGCGAGCGGCGCGACGACGCGGTCGGATCGGCCCCGACGCCGTCGGCGACGCCGATGGTGGCGCCGGAACTGCGCGGCGCCCGCGTGCTGCTGGTCGAGGACAACGAGATCAACAGCGAGGTCGCCTACGAGATCCTGACCGATGGCGGCCTGGTGGTCGAGCTGGCCGCCAATGGCCGGATCGCCTGCGAGCTGGTGCTCGACTCCGACCGCGCCTACGACGCGGTGCTGATGGACGTGCAGATGCCGGAAATGGACGGCATGACCGCGACGCGGAAGATCCGCGAGCGCATCCCGTCCGACCGCCTGCCGATCATCGCGATGACGGCGCATGCCTATGAGCAGGAGCGCCAGAACTGCCTGCAGGCCGGCATGAACGACCATGTTGCCAAGCCGGTCGACCCGGCCGGGCTGATGCGCACGCTGGAGCGCTGGCTGCGTCCGGCCGTGCAGAAGCCGGTCGCCGCGCCCGTGGTGGCGACGGCCGAGGCGCCGCCGAGCGAGCTGCCCGAGGCGCTGCCGCCCTTCGACATTCCCGTCGCGCTCACCCGCGTCAACGGCAAGGCGGCGCTGCTGCGCAAGCTGATCGTCAATTTCGGCGTCAAGTATCGCGGCGCCATCGCCACGCTGCGCAGCGACATCGATTCCGGCGCGACGGACGAGGCCCGGCGGCTGGCGCATACGCTCAAGGGGGTGGCCGGATCGCTCGAATTGCGTAAGGTAGCCGAAGCTTCTCGGCAGCTGGAGGATGCGTTGGCGCATCGCGAGCTGATGAACATCGACGAGCTCGTCGACCGTCTCGACCAGGCGCTGCTCCCTGCGCTGGCCGCTGCCCGCTCGCTGGCGCCGCCGGAGCCGGCCGCCGCCGCGA
>JAEWAD010000376.1 GCA_023391905.1 Pseudomonadota bacterium
TCGTGACCCTGTGGCCGCTCGCGATGGTCGTGCTGCGCGCGCGCCGCGCCGACGAGCATGACGTAGGCGACGAGACGGCCGCCCACGAAACCCATGGCGAGCCGATGAGTCGCGCCGAAATGCTGCGCCAGCCGCGCTACCTCACGATGCTCGGCGCCTTCTCGCTCGGCCTGCTGGCACAGATCAGCTTCATCGCCCACCAGGTCGCCTTCCTCGAGCCAACGCTCGGCCTCAAGGGCGCCGGCTGGGCGGTCAGCCTGACTTCGATCTCCGCGCTGGCCGGACGGCTGATCGTCGGCATGGTGATCGACAAGGTCGACCGCCGGGCGGCGTCGGCCGCGGTATTGTGCGTTCAGGTCGCCGGAATGGTGGTGTTGCTATCGAGCACCTCGATCGCGGCGCTCTATCTCGGCTGCGTGCTGTTCGGGTTCGGCGTCGGCAACCTGATCACCTTGCCCGGCCTGATCGTGCAGCAGGAATTCCCGCGCCGCGACTTCGCCCGCGCCGTCAGCCTCAACGTCGCGATCAACCAGCTCGTGGCAGCGACCGGCCCGTACATCCTGGGCGTGCTGCACGACATGTCGGGCAGCTACCGGACCTCGCTCATGGTCTGCCTCGGCCTGCAGGCCGCAGCCGCAGTCCTGGTCCTCTGGCGCCCGGCCGCCGAGGTCCGGGACGCTTAGGTCGATTAGAGCGCTGCCCGTCGTTCCCTTTTACGGCATCATCTCCATCGGCCTCTCGATACCGGAGGGAACGTGGACGACGGAGTACGACGGCAGGCGAGCGACATTCGCGTGCGCGACCTGACGGCGGCAGAGATCTCGACCTATCAGCGCGACGGCGTCGCGCATCTGCCGGCACTGGTAGACGCCGGCACGTGCGCGGGCCTGCTTGCGGCCGCAGACCGCCGGCTCGACGAGTTCCGCCGCGAGAAGCGCAACCAGTATGCCGTCAACCTGGCGAAGGACGGCACGTTCCTCAGCGAGCGCGAATGCCACAAGTGGAATGGCGCCTTCAATGATTTCGTGATGACGTCGCGCATGGCCGAGATCGCCGGTCAGGCCATGGGCTCGCGCGCGGTGCGCTTCTATTTCGATCATCTCTTCATGCTCGACCGGGACTGCGGCAAGGACGAGTACTACTGGCATCAGGACATGCCCTACTGGGGCTGCGGCGGCACGCAGATCTGTTCGTTCTGGCTGGCGCTGACGCCCTGCTCCGTGGACAGTGGTGCGCTCGAATTCGTCAGGGGTACCGACAAGGGCCGTCTCTATCTGCCGACATCCTTCGGCCGCGCCATGGACGAGCACTACGCTCGCCTGGAAACCGAAAAGATACCCGAGTACCACCATCACCGAGATCTCTACGAGATCGCGTCGTGGGACATCCAGCTTGGCGACGCCGTGCTGTTCAACACCCGTATCATGCACTCCTCCCGCGGCAATCATTCCAAGACGCAACGCCGCGTCGCCTACTCGACCCGTTGGATCGGCGATGACGCCGTGTTCGAGCCAAAGCGGGGGTTCCAGGATCCCGTCACCTATCCTGAGGAGGGATTCCCGATTGGCGAAAAACTGTCGCGGAGCAACAAATTCCCGCTGTTGTGGACGTCTGGCCCTCCAGCCGACGACTCCCAGTGATATCAGCGCCGCCGCAACCGCAGAAAGGTCGGGGTGCCAGCGATTTTCTTCTGCTCGTAGCGCGTCGGCGGCCAGTCGGCGGGCCGGATGCGCCAGTCGGCCGGTCGCTCGGCCAGCCAGTCGAACGCGGCATGCGTGCAGGCATGCTCGACCATCCAGGGCAGGTAGCTCGGATCGTCGGTCGCCAGTCGCAGCTCGGCGCCTGATCTGAGCAGGCGGGCGAAGACGTCGAGGTTCTCACGCGCCACGAAGCGGCGCTTGTGATGCCGCGTCTTGGGCCAGGGATCGGGGAACAGCACGAAGGCGCGCGACAGGGACTGGTCGGGCAGCGCCGCCATCACCATTCGCGCGTCGTCGGTGAACAGCCGCACATTGCCGACGCCGGTGCGCTCGATATGAGCAAGGCACTTGGCGACGCCGTTCATGTAGGGTTCGCAGCCGATCAGGCCGACATCGGGATGCTGCTCGGCCTGCCACACCAGATGCTCGCCGGCGCCGAAGCCGACCTCGAGCCATATGTCCCGAGCTCCGCCGAACAGTGCGGCAAGGTCGAGCTTCTGCGGCTCCGGTGGAACCGCGACCAGGAGCTTGGGCAGCAAGGTGTCGAGCAGGGCTTCCTGCCCTGCCCGCAGCTTCTTGCCGCGACGGCGGCCGTAGAGCGTGCGCGCTTTCTCGATCGTCACATCACCACATCGATCAGGTACGGACCCTTGGTCGACATGGCGTAGGTGAGCTGCTTGTTGAGCTCGTCGAGGTCGTGCGCCTTGGCGCCGGGCACGCCCATGCCCTTGGCGAGCAGCGTGAACTCGAGCGTCGGCCGATCGAGGGTCAGCATGTCGATGGCGCGCGGGCCGGGATTGGCGGCGCCGACATCGGCGAGCTGGCTGTAGAGGATCTTGTAATTGCGGTTGGAGAAGATCAGCACGCAGACATCGAGGTTCTCGCGCGCCATCGTCCACAGCGACTGGATCGTGTACATCGACGAGCCGTCGCCGATCATGCAGACGACCTTGCGGTCCGGGCACGCGACCGCGGCGCCGACCGCGCACGGGGCGCCGAAGCCGATCGAGCCGCCCATGTTGTTCAGCCAGTCGTGCGGCGGCGCGCCGACGGAGAACGGGAAGAAGCCGCGGCCGGTGGTGACCGATTCGTCGACGACGATCGCGCCCTCGGGCAGCACCGCGCCCAGCGCCTGGCCGAGACCGTCCAAGGTGAACGGGCCGGTCGGCCGCTCCGGCCGTTTGGCCTCGGCGACGGCGGGCTTCTCGTTCATTGCGCCCAGTTCGGCGGCCAGCGCCTCGAGCGAACCGAGCGGATCGCCGTCGACCGGGCAGAGCGTGGTGACATCGCAGCCCTCCGGCACCAGCACCGACGGCTTGCCGGGATAGGCGAAGAACGCCGCCGGCGCCTTCGCACCGACCAGCACCATATGCTTGGTGCCCTTCAGCATCTGCTGCGCCGTCTCGACCACGAAGTGCAGGCGCAGGACAGGCACGCGGCCGGCGCCGCGC
>JAEWAD010000391.1 GCA_023391905.1 Pseudomonadota bacterium
GCGTGGCGTCGCACGCCGGGTTGCGGCCGGGCGGGGCCGCCGCTACATGAGAAGCTCCTGATTTTCTCCAAGATCGCCCCCGGAGCCCCATGCGCGCCATCCTCGACGTCGTAATGATCGCCCTCAACCTCTATTGGTGGGTCGTGATCGCCAGCGCCATCTTCAGCTGGCTGTTCGCCTTCGGCGTGGTCAACCCGCGCAACCAGGTCGTCAACTCGATCGGCCGCTTCCTGTATCAGGCGACCGAGCCGGCGCTGCGGCGCATCCGCGCCTTCATGCCGAACCTCGGCGCGATCGACATCTCGCCGGTGATCCTGCTGCTGGGCATCATCCTGATCCAGCAGGTGATCATCCGCTACGTCTATCCGAACGTCTTTTGAGCGAAGCCTTCTATCGCGTCGGCGAGGGCCATGTCGTCGTGCAACTCCGCCTGACGCCGAAGGGCGGCCGCGATGCGCTGGACGGCGTCGTGGCGCTTTCGGACGGGCGGCTCGTGCTGCAGGCGCGGGTGCGCGCCGCGCCGGACAAGGGCGCGGCCAATGCGGCGCTCGAAGGGGTGCTTGCCAAGGCGCTCGGCGTGCCGCGCTCGGCGGTCACGCTGGTCTCGGGCCACACGGCGCGACTGAAGAGCCTGCGCGTCGACGGCGATGTCGAGGCGCTCGTGGCGCGGCTGGCGGCGCTGGCCGGCGACTGAGGCTCGCGTCGCGCGCCTCAGTGCGTGTAGAGGCCGCGCAGGGAGCCTTCCTGCCAGAGGATGTCGCGGATCCGCCAGTCGCCGTCCTCGCCGCGCACCAGCTCCAGGTCGACGCGCTTCGGCTCGCCGAAATTGGCGAAGGCGACATGCCCCTCGGCCCGGTCCGGCGTCACCGCCTCGACGGCGACGCGGATCTCCGCGAGATCCCAGTCCTGCGCGTCGACGAACGGGTCGGCGCCGAGCTTCGGCGCGTCGCCGAGCTCGGCCGCCTGCGCATGATCGTCGAGGATCATGGCGGCGAGCCGCGGCTCGAACAGGCGCTGAACCGTCTCGGCCGCGTCGAGCGGCAGGCCGAGGCCGCCATCCGCATAGGTGTCGTAGATGGCGGCGACGAAGGCCTGCGGATCGTCGGAAGCGACCGACGATCCGGTGTGTGTCGATGCGAGGCCCACGCCGAGCGTCGCGGCAAGCAAGAGATGCGCGACGCCGCGCCGCGTGAGCGTCATCGGATCACGCCTTCTTGGCGCGCTCGATGGCGTCGAGGATCAGCTGCTGCGCCTCCTCGCGGTCGCCCCAGCCGATGATCTCGACCCACTTGCCGTTCTCGAGATCCTTGTAGTGGCGGAAGAAGTGCTCGATCTGCTGCAGCGTGATCTCGGGCAGGTCCTTGTAGGACTCGACCTTCTCGTAGCGGCGGGTCAGCTTGGTCGACGGCACGGCCAGGATCTTCTCGTCCTCGCCGCCCTCGTCGCGCATCTTCAGCACGCCGACCGGGCGGCAGCTCATGATCGCGCCGGGGACGATGGCGCGCTGGTTGGCGATCAGCACGTCGATCGGGTCGCCGTCGCCGCAGAGCGTGTGCGGGACGAAGCCGTAATTGCCGGGATAGCGCATCGGCGTGTAGAGGAAGCGGTCGACGTAGAGCGCGCCGGCGTCCTTGTCCATCTCGTACTTGATCGGCTCGCCGCCGACCGGCACCTCGATGATGACGTTGATGTCGTGCGGGGGATTCTTGCCGATCGGAACAGCGTCGATGCGCATGGCGGTACCTCGATAGGAAATGGGCGGGTTCCCTTTACGAGGCGCCATCCCGGGCCGCAAGTGCCAATCTATCGCAGCGCAGCAACGGCGGCCGCTTTCGCGGGCGGCGGAAGGGGCGTCGAGAGGGAGGGGAGGCCTCAGCCGCGGGCGAAGGCGAAGGCGACCTTGGCCAGCGTCTTGTCGCCGAAGCGCTCGCTGCCGCGCGCCACCTTGCGGCCGCCGGCGTTCTTGTAGAAGCGGCAGGCGGCGTCGTTGTCGGCCAGCGCCCAGACCACGGCGGAATCGAAGCCGTGCCGCAGCAGCTCGCGCCGCGCCGCCAGGAACAGGCGGGTGCCGAGGCCGACGCCCTGATATTCCGGCCGCATGTAGATCTCGTAGATCTCGCCGCGCTGCACGAGGTTGCGCGCCCGGTTCGGACCGAAGGTGGCGTAGCCGACCACCATGCCGCCGACGTCGATGACGACGATGCCGGTGCCGCGCCGGATGGCCCGGCTCCACCAGGCCTCGCCGCGCCTGGTGATCATGCGACCGAGTTCGCGGGCGGGAATCAGCCCGTCATAGGCTTGTCGCCAAGCACTGTCGTGCACCGCGGTAATTGCTTCCGCGTCACTTGCTTCTGCTCGACGGACACCGATCGACAGCGTGCTCATGTCGATCAAGATATGTCCGCTCTTCGCGTCGGGGAAGGGGGTTTTTGCGTCGGCGTGTCCGGCGCTGCGGCAGGGCGCAGCGGGAAGCACGGCGACGCCCGTCGGGCGTCGCCAGAACGGATTGGCCGGGCCCGCCGGGGGCGGCCGGCCGCCAGGGGT
>JAEWAD010000403.1 GCA_023391905.1 Pseudomonadota bacterium
CCCCAAGGCTTTCGTCGCCTCCTGGCTCCATCGTCATCCCACCCTCGCCGTCATCCCGGGCTTGACCCGGGATCCATTTCCGCCGGGTTGTTCGACGCGTGAGCCCGAGGGCGCGGCTGCATGGATCCCTGCTTCCGCAGGGATGACGGCGAGGGTCGAGGTACCGCGGAGATTGCCCTGAGCGGCCATTTGGCCCGGATCTCCGCCCCCTCACCCGATGTCCGACGCCAGGATCGCCTCGAGGCGCGGGGTCGGCAGGTCGAGGCCGATCGCCTGCTTCCAGGCGAGCAGGCCGCCGATGCGGCGGCGCTTCTTCTCGGCGTGGTTGCCGAAGATCTCGGCCAGGCGGTGGGCGAGATAGGGATTCTCGAAGCGCTCCATCACGCTCGCCCGGTAGGCAGCCGCCTCGGCGATGCCGCCGGCCGCGAAGATCGGCAGCACCTCTTCGTCATAGATCGCGTCGAGCGCCGCCCGCATCGCCGGGTCGGCGACGATCTCGCGCACCAGCTCGCCCTCGCTCCGCCCCTCGCGGCGCCAGGCCTCGGCGAGCACGGTGTGGCCGAGATTGAGGATGAAGAGCTTCAGCCGCTCATAGACGGCGAGGTCATCGACCATCCGCACGTCGGGGTGGATGCAGGGCGCGGCGAGGCCGGGCTGCTTCTCGATCGCCCAGAGCGCATAGGGCTCGGCCACGGCGCCGGCCGGCTCGATCGGCTCGGAAACGATGCGGTCGACCAGCGAATTGGCGAAGACGCAGGCGCCGAGCCAATCCTGGAAGGCGGCCGAAAGCCCGTTCTCGACGGCGAGCTCTCGCAGCATCGCCTTCAGAACGTCGCCGTTCCTCGGGATCAGCTCGCAGGGAAACAGCGACAGCGGCGCGCCGCCGGCTTCATGCCGGGCGACGAGCAACTTCAGGAGCTTCAGCGGGAAGGATTGCGGCACGCCGGCGCCGAGGCGCTCGCCCTCGACCAATGCGAAACCGGCATCCGACGTGTTCGAAATCAGGATCTCCGCCTCCTCCGCCACGATCCGCGCGACCTCGTCCCATTGCTCTACGGCGGAGAGGCCGCGCACCAGGCAGGTCACCTCGGCCGTGCGCTCGACAGGCGCGCCCGCCTCGATGCCGCGAATGACGATCGGGATCGGCGTGCCGTCGAAAGCCTTGAGCCGGCCGGAGCGGGCGCCGGAGCCGGTGGTCTGGACGATGGTGACCGGGCCGACCGGCTGGCCGAGGCGGCGCGCCTCGGACAGGAACAGGTCGGCATGCGCCTGCAGGAAGCGGCTGGTGCCGAACTGGACGATCGGCGTGCGGACGGGGTCGGACATCGGGGCCTCAATTCTCGGGTTGCGGCGCGGCGGCGGGCGCCTCGTCGACCGGGGGGAAGGTGGTGGCGGAGCAGACGGCGACCGTCTCCTGAACGCGCAGGGTCTGGTCGTCGTTGAGCGTGCGGGCCAGGAACGGCGCCATCAGCTGGCGCTCCTTCAGTTCGCCGAACACGCAGCCGCAATAGGTCTGGCAGGAGGGCGCGTCCTTGCCGACCGCGACGCAGCGCTCGACGCAATCGGCGCGTGAGGCGTTCTCGGCGCCGTTCGGCGCGAAGACGGCGGCGAGCGCGAAGAAGAAGGCGTAGAGCACCGGCTGGTGGATCAGGTAGACGGCGAGCGAATGCCGGCCGGCGAAGTCGAGCCAGCGGCCGGGCGCGAAACGCGGCTGCCAGGCGGCGAGCCGCTTGTCCCAGCCGCGCGCGACGCCGAGCTTGGCGGTTGCCATGCCGAAGAGCACGACGCCGAACCAGGGAAACATCGGCACATAGTCGAACGAGGCCGGCGGCTTCGGCGCCAGGCCGACCCACCAGAGCGCCGGCTGCGCGAAGACGGGATCGCGATAGACGAAGGGCAGCACGAAGACGGCGACGGCGGCGAGCAGCACGACCGGCGCCGGCAGCCGCAGGAAGAGGAGGCCGAGCACGCTCGCCAGCGCGATCTGGTGCAGGATGCCGAAGAAGATCCACCCCTCCGGCATGGCGAAGAAAGTGGCGAGCGAGACCAGCGTCGCGGCCGCGACGATCATCGCCAGCCGCTTGAGATAAGGACGGAGGCGGAAGCCGCGCCGGACCGACAGCACCAGGCTGATGCCGACCAGCATCAGGAACGCGCCGGCGATGGCGCGGGCGAAGACGATCCAGCCGATCGAGGCGCCGGGGTCGAAGCGGATGATGTGCAGGAAGGCGACGTCCCAGGCGCCGTGGAAGATCGCCATGCAGACGAGCGCCACGCCACGCGCCACATCGAGCGCCGCGATCCGCCCGGGCCTGGCCGCGACGGCGCGCGCGTCGCCGATCGAGGCGACCGAAGCCTCATTCATGTGCATGCTCCACCGATTGCCGGTTCCCAACCACCCTGCCGCCCCATAATCTCCTCGCGCAATTTGGTCATGGACGAAGGAAAACCATGTCGATCGTTCCCGTCATCGATCTCTCCGACCCCCAGGGCTCCCGCGCCATCGCCGATGCCATCGGCCGCACCTGCCGCGAGACAGGATTCTTCCTCGTTACCGGCCATGGCGCCGACCGCGCCGTCGTGCAGCGCGGCTGGGACGCGACCCGCGCCTTTTTCGATCGTCCGCTCGACGAGAAGATGACCGCCGCCATGCCGTATCCCGGCTATCCCTATGGCTACAGCCCGGTCAAGGGCGAGACGCTCGCCGCCTCGCTCGGCCAGGCGAAGCCGGCCGACCTGAAGGAGACCTTCTCCTTCGGCCCGTCCGCCTTCCAGCGCCTCGACCACAAGCCCGGCGACGACGCCGAGGCGTTCGTGTTCTCGGCCAATCCCTGGCCGCTCGGCGACGAATTCCGCCTCGCGACGCAGGCCTATTATCGCGAGATGTCGGCGCTGGCCGGCCGCATCATGAGCTTCTTCGCGCTCGCGCTCGATCTCGACGAAACCTATTTCGACCGCTTCATCGACCATGAGGCGAGCGCGCTGCGCCTTCTGAACTATCCGGACCTGACCGAGGATCCGGCGCCGGGCCAGCTGCGCGCCGGCGAGCATTCCGACTATGGCTCGCTCACCATCCTGATGCAGGAAGACGCACCGGGCGGCCTCGAGGTCAAGGGACTGGACGGCCAGTGGCACCGCGTCACCGCCATTCCGGACAGCTTCGTCATCAACATCGGCGATCTGATGCAGCGCTGGACCAACGACCAGTGGAAGTCGACGCTGCATCGCGTCACCATTCCGCCGCGCGACATCGGCCGCTCGGCGCGGCGCCAGTCGATGGCGTTCTTCCACCAGCCCAACTGGGACGCCGAGATCGTCTGCATCCCGACCTGCCTGACGGCGGGCGAGACGGCGAAATACCCGGCGGTCGGATCGGGCGAGTATCTCGCCTCCAAATTCCGCTCGACCGTGGTGAAGATGTAGGCGCGTCGCGCCCATCCTCGGAACAGGCTCGCGCCCCTCGGCGCGGGCCCAAGAACTTCGGTGAGGGCAAAAACCCTCACCGGCCTCCGGCCACCGCCCCCTTCCGCCGCGGCCGGAAGACGAACAGCAAGGCGAGTATTCCAGACCAGACCCATCCTGCCCTAAGCTTCGGGCGGACGCGGCAACGGGGCCCGCATGGCGCGAATCTTGCGTCGCTCCGGTCGTCGCGTCCCATCGCGAACGCCCATGGAGAGCCTGACCGCCAATGTCGATCCTCGCCGCGCTTCGCCACGTCACCCGCTATCGCTACGACCGGCCGGTCGCGCTCGGGCCGCAGGTGATCCGGCTTCGTCCGGCCCCGCATTGCCGCACCAAGGTGCCGAGCTATTCGCTCAAGGTGACACCGGCCAACCATTTCGTGAACTGGCAGCAGGATCCGCACGGCAACTGGCAGGCGCGCTTCGTCTTTCCGGAAAAGACGACCGAATTCGCCGTCGAGGTCGACCTGCTCGCCGATCTCGAGGTCTACAATCCGTTCGACTTCTTCGTCGAACCCTATGCCGAGCAGTTTCCCTTCGCTTATGAGCCGGCGCTGGCCGAGGAACTCGCCGCCTATCTGGAACCCGAGCCGGCCGGGCCGCTGCTCACCGAATTCCTGGCGACCATCCCGCGTGAGCCAACCCAGATCGTCACCTTCCTGGTCGGGCTGAACCAGCGCCTGCAGAACGACGTCCGCTACCTGATCCGCATGGAGCCGGGCGTGCAGGCGCCGGAGGAGACGCTGGCCTCGCGCGCCGGCTCCTGCCGCGATTCCGGCTGGCTCCTGGTGCAGATCCTGCGCCATCTCGGCCTCGCCGCCCGCTTCGTCTCCGGCTACCTGATCCAGCTGAAACCCGACATCACCGCGCTCGACGGCCCCGCCGGCACCGCCGTCGACTTCACCGACCTGCACGCCTGGGCCGAGGTCTACATCCCCGGCGCCGGCTGGATCGGCATGGACCCGACCTCCGGCCTGTTCACCGGCGAGGGCCACCTGCCGCTCTGCGCGACGCCGCATTATCGCTCGGCCGCGCCGATCACCGGCGCGTTTTCGGCCGATCCCGGCACCGAGACCGCGTTCGAATTCGACATGCGCGTCGACCGCGTGGCCGAGAATCCCCGCGTCACCCTCCCCTTCTCGGACGAGAGCTGGGCGGCGCTCGACGGGCTCGGCCGGCGGGTCGACGCCGACCTCCAGGCCGAGGACGTGCGCCTCACCATGGGCGGCGAACCGACCTTCGTCTCGATCGACGACTACGAGGCGCCGGAATGGAACACCGAGGCCGTCGGCCCGACCAAGCGGGGGCGCGCCGACGAACTGGTCCGCCGGCTGCGCACGCGCTTCGCGCCCGGCGGCTTCCTGCATTACGGTCAGGGCAAATGGTATCCGGGCGAGAGCCTGCCGCGCTGGACCTTCTCGCTCTACTGGCGCAAGGACGGTCTGCCGATCTGGGCGGATGAAAAGCTCATCGCGGCCGAGCGTACCACATATCCGGTCGAGCCGGCTGATGCCGAAAAACTGCTGGCGGCAATCGCCGTGGAGCTCGATATCGCCCCCGACCTCGTCGTTCCCGCCTATGAGGATCCGGCGGAATGGATCGTCAAGGAGGCGAACCTGCCCGAAAACGTCGATCCCTCCAATTCCAGGCTAAAGGATCCCGAGGAGCGCCTCCGCATAGCCAAGGTGTTCTCCAACGGCCTCACCAATCCTTCGGGATATGTCCTGCCGGTGCAGGCGTGGAACGCCCGCGCCAGTGGCCGGCGCTGGGTCAGCGAAAGATGGCAGACCCGCCGTGGAAGGCTCTATCTGGTGCCGGGCGATTCCCCCGTCGGCTACCGTCTCCCGCTCAACTCGCTGCCCTATCTCACACCGTCGCAATATCCCTACATTAATCCCGTCGACCCGACGGTGCCGCGCGACACGCTGCCTGATTTCCGGCAGACGGCCGGACGGTCGCTGTCCACCCATTCGACGCAGCAGGCGCCGGCCCAGCAGGTCCAGATGGGTCAGTCCTACGAGG
>JAEWAD010000468.1 GCA_023391905.1 Pseudomonadota bacterium
GAGGTTGTCGGCATTCAGATCATGTTCATGTCCAGCCGGCTACGAGGGGGCATGTCAAAGCACCTCATCACGATCATCCTGCTGGCGGCCCTGTTTGTCTGGTTCGGATCCGATGTTTCGGGTCCGAAGGCGGCCTATGGAGAATCGTGCCTGTCGCAGGGCGAGGCCCGTCAGGCGGTGCAGCGCGGCGACGCGATCTCGCTGAGCGCGATCCGCGGCTCGCTCGCCGAGGGCGAGGTCGTTTCGGCGCAGCTCTGCAAGTCCGGCAACCGCCTGATCTATGTCGTCAACGTGCTGGGCGACGGCGGCGAGGTGAAGCGCGTGCGCGTCGATGCACGCAGCGGCGCGGTCATGGGACGCTAGCCACATGCGCATACTCGTCGTCGAGGATGATCCCGATCTCAATCGCCAGCTCTCCGAAGCGCTGAAGACGGCCGGCTATGTCGTCGATTCCGCCAGGGATGGCGAGGACGGCCATTTCCTGGGCGATACCGAGCCCTATGACGCCGTGGTGCTCGACATCGGCCTGCCGCGCATGGACGGCATCAGCGTGCTCGAGGCCTGGCGCCGCGCCGGCCGCAACATGCCGGTGCTGATCCTGACCGCGCGCGACCGCTGGAGCGACAAGGTGCAGGGCATTGACGCCGGCGCCGACGACTATGTCGCCAAGCCCTTCCATATCGAGGAGGTGCTGGCCCGCATCCGCGCGCTGGTGCGCCGGGCCGCCGGCCACGCCACCAACGAGATCGAATGCGGCCCTGTCCGCATCGACACCAAGGCAGGCCGCGTCACCGTCGACGGCAACCCGGTCAAGCTGACCGCGCATGAATACAAGGTGCTCGAATATCTGATGCACCATCGCAACCGCGTCGTCTCGCGCACGGAGCTGATCGAGCATCTCTACGATCAGGATTTCGATCGTGATTCCAATACGATCGAGGTGTTTGTCGGGCGGCTGCGCAAGAAGGTCTCGGCCGACCTGATCGAGACGGTGCGCGGGCTCGGCTACCGCATCGTGACGCCGGGCGCCGCGGCCTCCGGCGGCGGCTGATGCGCTTCAACTCGCTCGCGTTCCGGCTGATCGCCGGCGCGTCGATCTGGAGCGCCATTGCTCTCGTCGCCGCTGGCATCATCCTCACCTCGCTCTATCGCGATACCGTCGAGCGCGCCTTCGACGAGCGCCTCTCCGTCTATCTGAAGACGCTGGTCGGCAATCTCGCGACCCAGGCGCCGGGACAGTTGAACGATCCCGGCAATCTCGGCGAACAGCGCTTCGAGCTGATCTATTCCGGCTGGTACTGGCAGATCCGCCAGGTCGACGGTCCGGTGCTGCTCGCCTCGCGCTCGCTCTCCACCGACACGCTCGATCTCGCCAAGGCAACGTCGCGCTCCACGGTGGACGGTGTCGAGCAGGCGACGATCGAGGGGCCGGACCAGCAGCAGCTGCGCGTGCTGCAGCGGACCATCACCTTCGATGTCGACCATCGCTACGACGTGCTCGTCGCCGGCAACGCCTCGGAACTCAGCGAGGAGATCGCCGATTTCCGTACCAGCGTCGCCCTGACGCTCGCCGTGTTCGGCATCGGCCTGGTCGCCTCGACGGCGTTCCAGATCCGCTGGGGCCTGCGCCCGCTCGACCAGGCGCGGCGCGGCCTCGCGGCGCTCCGGAGCGGCAAGGAGCAGCGCTTCGACGGGCCGTTCCCGGCCGAGATCGAGCCGCTCGCCAAGGAGCTCAACGCGCTGATGCAGTCGAATCAGCAGATCATCGAGCGCGCCCGCACCCATGTCGGCAATCTGGCGCATGCGCTGAAGACGCCGCTCAGCGTCATCACCAACGAGGCGAGGGCCGAGGACGGCAAGCTCGCGGCCAAGGTCGGCGAGCAGGCCGAGGTGATGCGCATGCAGATCAACCACCATCTCGACCGCGCCCGCATCGCCGCCCGCTCGCAGGTGATCGGCGCGGTGACGGACGCCGATCCGGTGCTGCAGCGGCTCGTCCGCGCCATGCGCCGCATCCACGAGGATCGCGGTATCGACATTTCGCTTCATGTCGGCGCCGACGCTCGCTTCCGCGGCGAGCAGCAGGATCTCGAGGAGATGGTCGGCAATCTCGTGGACAACGCCTGCAAATGGTCGAACGGCAAGGTCGCGGTCGAGGTCAGCCTGATCCCGGCCGGCCATGACATGGACGGTTCGCTGATCATCCGCGTCGACGATGACGGCCCGGGCCTGACCGCCGAGGAGATGCGCGAGGCGACCCGGCGCGGCAAGCGGCTCGACGAGAGCAAGCCGGGCTCCGGCCTCGGCCTTTCCATCGTCACCGATCTGGCGGGGCTTTATGAAGGGGCCTTCGAGATGGACCGCTCGCCGCTGGGTGGCCTGCGCGCGGAGCTTCGCCTGCCGGCGGCGTGACCGACTTCATTTCGCAATTCCGCCATGCTGTTATCGGATGGCGACGATGGATGGCTCCGGCCTGGTGCGGAGCAAAAGAGGTGGAATGTCATGCGGTTGGGTTCGTTGGTTGTCGTGGGAGTCGTCGCTGCGGCCCTGGCCGGCTGTGCCAGCACGGGTCGCAATGAAGGCGTCGGCACCGTCGGCGGCGCGCTGGTCGGCGGCGCGATCGGCAACCAGTTCGGCAGCGGCTCCGGTCGCGTCGCGGCGACGGCGGCGGGTGCGCTGATCGGCGGCGTCGTCGGTCAGTCGATCGGCCGTGGCCTCGACGATCGCGAGCGGCAGCGCGCCCAGGAGGCCGAGTTCCAGGCGCTGGAATACGGGCGGCCCGGAACGCCCGTCGACTGGCGCGGCGACCGCGCGGGCTATCGCGGCGAGGTCGTGCCCGGCCCGCGCTACCGCGTGAACGCCTATGACTGCCGCGACTACACGCATCGGATCTGGGCCGGCGGCGAGCCGCAGGCCGCGCGCGGCACTGCCTGCCGCCAGGGCGACGGTACCTGGCGTTCGATCGACTGACGCACGGCGGCGGAGACCTTCCGTCCGCGACACAATGCGGCGTGCGTCGCCGCAGGGGAAAGGCTAGAACCGGTCCAAGGACAAATCATGCTTCTTTGGATCGTCATGGCCGTGCTGACGGCCGCCGCTTCGCTCACCGTGCTCATTCCGCTGGGCAGGGCGCCCCGTGTCCAGACCGTGGCCCCTGGCGGCGCGGCACGGTCGATTTATCGCGACCAGCTCGACGAGCTGGCGCGCGACCGCGAGCGCGGGCTGATCGGCGACGCCGAGGCCGAGGCCGCGCGAATCGAAATCTCCCGCCGCCTCCTCAACAGCGAGGCCGGCGCGACGACGTCGTCAGGGACCGGCTCGGCCTATCGCATCGAGCGGCTCGTCGCGGTGATCGCGGTGCCGCTCGTCGCCATCGGGCTCTATCTGTTTGTCGGCTCGCCGCAGCTCGCCGATGTTCCGATCGCGAGCCGGGCGACCGAGCCGGCGGCCGAAGGCAGCGTCGACGACCTGATCGCCAAGGTCGAGACCCATCTCGCCGCCAATCCCGAGGATGGCCGCGGCTGGGAGATCCTGTCGCCGATCTACATGCGGCTCGGCCGTTTCGACGATGCCGTCCGCGCGCTCGGCAATGCCAAGCGCCTGCTCGGTTCGACCGCCGAGCGCGAGTCGCTCTATGGCGAGGCGCTGACCCGCGCGAGCGGCGACGTCGTCACCGACGAGGCGCGGGCCGCTTTCGAGAAGGCACTGAAGTTCGATCCCCAGGATGTCCGGTCGCGGTTCTATCTCGCCTATTCGCTGGCCCAGTCCGGCAAGAAGGACGAGGCGATCTCCGCCTGGAACGCGCTGATCGATTCGGCGCCGGCCGATGCGCCCTGGCT
>JAEWAD010000502.1 GCA_023391905.1 Pseudomonadota bacterium
CGCGGACCTGCCGAAACGGCAGGAAAAGCGTTTCACCCGGCGCGCGGCGCTGTTGCGATTCCGCCGCTCCGGCCCCGAACCGGCCCGAAAATGCAGGGCCCGGCAAGCAAAATGCCGATTTTCCGGCATTGCGGGGGTGGTTCGCTTTGACAGGCAAGGGGCGCTTCTGCTAATAGACGCCCCACAATCGGGACGATGTTTCCTAGCGGCTTTCGCTGCACTCCTCGTCTCGCCCGAGAATTCATCCGGATCGGATCAAGATAGGACGCTCCCGCGTGCAGGTACTCGTTCGCGACAACAACGTCGATCAGGCGCTCAAGGCTCTCAAGAAGAAGATGCAGCGTGAAGGCATCTTCCGCGAGATGAAGCTCCGCAACTTCTATGAGAAGCCCTCGGAGAAGAAGGCTCGCGAGAAGGCGGAAGCCGTCCGCCGCGCCCGCAAGCTGGCCCGCAAGCGCGCCCAGCGCGAAGGCGGTCTGGTCGCCGCGCCGAAGGCGAAGCGCTGACAAGCAGGGCGCGCGCCCTGCTTTCGCCTGCTTTTTCGCTATGAAGTTCTAAGTAACGAGCCCGGTTCGCCGGGTTCGTTGCTTTTTGCCATCTGCGCTCACCTCCACCGCATGGGCGCCGCCTAGGAGCATTGCCCATGATCGGGTTCGGCAGGATCGCGCGCGTCAACATCGCCCCGGCCTCGACGGCGACCGGACGCCGTCCGCTGCCGGGGCCTGCCATGGCCGCGCTCATCGGCGCGCTGGCGCTGGCCGGCTGCCAGTCCTCCGGAACGCATGATTTCGGCAACGACGTCGACCGCGCCATGGGCTCGGAAGCGAACATCTCGTCGCTCAGCGCCGTCGTGAACCAGAACCCGAGCGACGCCTCCGGCTACAATGTGCGCGGCACCGCGCTCGGCCGCGCCGGCCGCTACGAGCAGGCGCTCGCCGACTTCAACAAGGCGATCGAGATCAATCCGGGCTTCTACCAGGCCTACTCGAACCGCGCGCTGGTCAAGCGCAACCTGAAGCAGGACGGCGCGGCGCTGGCCGACTACAACACCTCGATCCAGCTCAACCCGAGCTATCACGAGGCCTATGTCGGGCGCGGCAACCTCTATCGCTCGCAGGGCCAGATGGACTACGCGCTCGCCGATTTCTCCAAGGCGATCGAGCTCGAGCCGAATGATCCGAAGGCCTACAACAACCGCGCGCTGATCTACCAGGGCCGTGGCCGGCACGAGGACGCGATCGCCGACTTCACCGCCGCGCTGACCTACGCGCCGAACGCCGTGCCGCCGCACCAGGCCCGCGGCCTCTCCTATCTCGCCACCGGCGACTACAAGTCGGCGCTCGACGACTTCTCCGCCGTCGTGCGCGCCGACAAGAACAATTACGAAGGCTGGACCAACCAGGGCATCGCTCTGGAGAAGCTCGGCGAGCGCGACGCGGCGCATGCCGCCTTCGCCCGCGCCCAGCAGCTGAACTCGGGCTATGCCCCGGCGCGCGACGGCGTCCGCCGCACGGCCAAGGCCGGCGTCTGAGCCAAGGCGCCACGCCGGCGCGGGATACCGCCCGGCGAATCGGCGGGAGCTTCGAGTTTCGAATCGTGGCGGCGGCCGGATGATGGATCCGCCGCCCTGACCAAGCGACGCCCCGGCCTCAGTGTCGGACGGCCATTTCGCCGGCGAGGATGTCGGCCAGCCGGTCCAGCCCCGCCTCCGTCCCCGCCAGGCGCTGTTCCCGGGCCCCTGCCCCGCCGCCGATCATCGCGACCTGCTCGGTGAAGGTCATCCGCGTCTTCGCGCCCACCGGCGCCAGCAGGATCGTCACCAGCGACGCCGACAGCCGCGCCCCGGCGAAGCTCATCTCATAGGCGTAGATGATCCGGCTCGGCGCGACGATATCGAGATAATGGGCGTGAAAGGTCTGCTCGGCGCCGTCGGGCGTGCGCCAGCGCTTGGCCTCCGTGCCGCCGGCGCGAAAGTCGCACCGGTCCTCCAGCACGGTCCAGTCGGGATGGCAGCTGTTCCAGCGCGCCTTCAGATCCGCGTCCGACCAGAAGCGGAAGGCATGCGCCGGTCTGGCGGAAAAATCCCGCTCGATGACGAAGCTCGTATGCTCGACGCGATCGGCCGTCATGGATCCTGCTCCTCCTCGGGAAAGGCCAGTATCGCACGCTCGAGCCGGTCGAACGAGGCGTTCAGCATGGCCTCGCGCTGCGCCACCCAATGCTGGATGGCGCCGAAGGCTGTGGGGCTGATCGCATAGGTGCGGACCCGGCCCGTCTTGCTGGAGACGACGATGCCGCCCTCCTCCAGCACCCTGAGATGCTTGAGCGCGGAGGGAAGCGCCATGCCGGCGGGCCCGGCCAGTTCCTTGACCGAGGCGGGATGACGGCAAAGTCGCTCGACCATGCCCCGCCGGCCCGGATCGGCCAGCGCGCTGAACACACGATCGAGTGTCGCCGAATCCATCATCCGCCCCTTCACGCCTCCGCGGGATCGAGGAAGCGCCGCGGCATCTTCTCGCGATACGGGTAGAGGTGGAAATAGGGGCGCGCCTCGTCGAGCGTGCGCCGGACCGAGGGCCGCGCCAGCAGCGCCTCGAAATAGGCCGCGAGCGCAGGTTGGTCCGGCGCGAAGGGATGCACGATCGACGCATAGAAGAGCGCCGGCGTCGCCGCGCAGTCGGCGATGGTGAAGGCCTCCCCGCGTACGATCGGCCCGTCCGCCAGCCGCGCCTCGATCATGCCATAGGCCATGTCCAGCGCCCGGTGCGCCTCGGCCAGGCCGGCCGGGTCCTTGCTCCCCTCGGGGCGCATGCGATCGAGCACGATCTTCTGCATCGGCACATGCACGTAGAGATCGAAGAAGCGATCCCAGAGCCGCGCCTCGAGCCGGGCCTCGGGATCCCTCGGCAGCAGCGCCAGGGGCCCGGGATAATGCCGCGAGAGATACTCGATGATGATGCTGGTCTCGGGAATGACCTGATCCCGCGCGCTGTCATGCAGCACCGGGATCTTGCCGACCGGCCATTTGTCCAGCAGCGCCGCCGTCGACCCCTCGTCGGCGAAATCGACCATGCGCGGCGTGAACGGCGTGCCGTTCTCATAGAGCGCGATCAGCACCTTGTGGCAGAACGAGGCGAGCGGATGGAGGTAGAGCGTCAGCGACATGGCGGCGGGCTCCGGTTCAGTTTCCCTGATCGGAAACTATCCCTCGCGAGCGGCGCCTGTCAAGAATAGTTTCCGCAATTGGAAAGTGATTGTTTCCACCGCGTGACGCGGTTTCCCCGCACGGGCACGGTGGACGATGCCGGGCGCCATGCTATCCTTCCTGTCGGGCGCCGCGCAGCCCGCCGCTCGCTCCCGAAAGGGAATGGTGAATGCGCGCCGGACATCGAAACGTCCCTTCTGGGCGGCGTGTCAGCAAGGCGAGCCCTGGCCTTTTCCCTCCGCCCGGAAAGGTATCCATCCATGCGCAGCTTCATGGACGCCAAGTCCATGGCCCGGGATCTTCGCGAGACCCTCGCCGCCCAGGGCCATGCCCTCTCCCATAGCGCCTGCCTCGAACTCGTCGCGAAACAATTCGGCCTCGCCGACTGGAACACGCTGGCCGCTCGCATCGAGCAGAGCGGCGCCAGAAGCCGCCCCCTGCCCGCCGCCGAAGGCTGGCGCCCGACCAGCATGACCGACCCGGCGAAATTCCGGCTCGGCCTCGATCCGCAGCGGCCCGGCATCGCGCTGATCGAATCGCGGCTCGACCAGGCCGAGGCGGCGGAGGCGGACAGCCATTTCGGCTGCCTGATGCAGAGCGTCTCGGCCGAGGCCTATCGCGGGCGGACGCTGCGGCTTTCGGCCGAGCTCAAGGCCGACCGCGCCGGCCTCGGCACGATCTGGATGCGGATCGACGGACCGTCGGCGTCGGGCCTGCGCTTCGACAACATGATGGAGCGCTCGCACGAGGGCGTCCTCTCCGGCACGACCGTCTGGCTCGATCGCTCCGTCGTGCTCGATGTTCCCGAGGATGCGACAAGCCTCCACTACGGCTTCTTCCTGCGCGGCCTCGGCCAATTGCGGGCGCGCGCCTTCCGGCTCGAAATCGTCGACCCGGTCGTCTCGGTCACCGGCGGCACACTCGCCCGGCCAGAGCGGATCCTGCCGCCCGCGCCGGTCAATCTCGACTTCCGCCGGCAAGCGGCCGGCCGCGCCTGACCTCGGCTGACCCGGATTCCAAGGGGCCGCCCAAGGGCGGCCCTGCCTTATCGCCGGCGCGGGTGGCGGAGACTGCGGGACGGCCCGAGCCCGACCCGCTAGGTTCCATCCGGCTCGACCCGGCGGAAGCCGCCGCGAACAGAGGACTGTCCATGGATCTGCAGAGCGCCCTGCTGGGCCGTACGCAAGGCCGCTGGCTCCCGGTCGGAAATGGCGAATCCGGCGATGCGGTCTATCGCCGGGACGACGGCCTCGCCTACGCGAAGCTTGTGCCCGCGAGCCGTATCCGCGAGCTCGCCGGGGAACGCGATCGGCTCGCCTGGCTTCGCGGCCGCGACATCGCCTGCCCCGAGGTCGTCGACTGGCTCGATACCGGGGACGGCGCCTGCCTGGTGATGACGGCGATCCCCGGCATACCGGCGGTCGATTTGTCGGGCGCCGAGCTGCTCAGGGCCTGGCCGTCCATGGCGCGGAGTCTGGCAGCCATCCATCGGCTGCCGGCTGACCAGTGCCCGTTCGAACGCGGCCTGACGTCCATGTTCCGGCGCGCCGTCGATGTCGTTTCCCGCGACGCCGTCAACCCGGACTTCCTGCCCGATGACGACAAGGACAGGCCCGCCGCGGAGCTTCTGGCCCGCGTCGAACGCGACATGCCGACCCGGCTCCACCAGGAAGCCGCCGACTGGGTGGTGTGCCATGGCGACCCCTGCCTGCCCAATTTCCTGGTCGACCCGGACAGTCTCCAATGCACCGGGCTGATCGATCTCGGTCGTCTCGGAACGGCGGACCGCTATGCCGACCTGGCGCTCATGGTCGCCAATGCCGAGGAGAGCTGGACAACGGCCGACCAAGCCGGCGACGCCTTCGCCGCCCTGTTCGCGAGCCTCGAGATCGCGACCCCGGATCGCGACCGCCTGGCCTTCTACCTGCGGCTCGATCCGCTCACCTGGGGCTAGCATCAGCGCGCGACTCGCGACGAACTTGGGCCTCAGTCGCCGATCGAACGGACGACGCGCGCCGGATTGCCCGCGACGAGGGTATTCGGCGGAACGTCCTGGGTGACGACGGAGCCCGCCGCAACGACCGAGTTTTCGCCCACCGTGACACCGCCGATGATGGTCGCGCCGGCGGCGATCCAAACGTTCTTCTCGATCACGATCGGACTTGCGATCACGCCGTTGCGGCGTTGAGCGGGTTCGATGGGATGGCTGGATGTGATGATACTGACGTTCGGTCCGATCAGCACATCGTCGGCGATCTCGATCCCGCCAAGATCATAGAAGGTGCAGTTCTGATTGATGAACACGTTGCGCCCGATGCGGGTATTGGTTCCGCCGGTCGCAAAGAACGGTGGCATCAGCACAAAACTCTCATCCATCGGCGCGCCGACGAGCTCGCTGAACAAGGCTCGGACCTGATCGGAAGCGCCATACGGCAATCGGTTGAGGGCCGAGGTAATCGCCAGCGCGCGCTGGACTTCCGCCACCATGGCGGCTGATTCCGGCGTCCCTCTGAAAATTCTCATCGCGCGGGTTCCTTCGCCATCGTCGCTCCCCGAACGCAGCAACGATCCGCTTCACCATGGGTAGCCGGTGGAGCGTCCGCTTCCTACCCTACCCGCGTTTGCCGTGCAGCCGCTCGACGCCCCTGTTCCAAAGAAAAAGGCCGCCCCGGGGGGCGGCCTTTCCGTATCGCGTGCCGAAGGCTTCGACCTCAGTCGAGCGCCTTGACGATGCTCTCGACCATCTTCTTCGCGTCGGCGAAGAGCATCATCGTGTTGTCCTTGAAGAACAGCTCGTTCT
Source organism: Pseudomonadota bacterium (assembly GCA_023391905.1). Classification (GTDB taxonomy): domain Bacteria; phylum Pseudomonadota; class Alphaproteobacteria; order Rhizobiales; family Kaistiaceae; genus Kaistia. The sequence continues at coordinate 6,006 of JAEWAD010000502.1, forward strand.
CGACGCCGGCATAGCCGGAGCCCATGCCGCGCTTGATGAACAGCACCGTGCCGGCCTTCTCGACGTCGAGGATCGGCATGCCGAAGATCGGCGAGGTCGGGTCGGTCTTGGCGGCCGGGTTGGTGACGTCGTTGGCGCCGATGACGAAGGCGACGTCGGCCTGGGCGAACTCCGAATTGATGTCCTCGAGCTCGAAGACCTCGTCATACGGCACGTTCGCCTCGGCGAGCAGCACGTTCATGTGGCCCGGCATGCGGCCCGCCACCGGATGGATGGCGTATTTCACCTCGACGCCCTCGGCCTTCAGCTTGTCGGCCATCTCGCGCAGCGCGTGCTGCGCCTGCGCCACCGCCATGCCGTAGCCCGGCACGATGATGACCTTGGACGCGTTCTTCATGATGAAGGCGGCGTCGTCGGCCGAGCCCTGCTTGACCGGACGCTGCTCGACCGCGCCGCCGGCAGCCGCCGCGGCCGTCTCGCCGCCGAAGCCGCCGAGGATGACCGAGATGAACGAGCGGTTCATGCCCTTGCACATGATGTAGGACAGGATCGCGCCCGACGAGCCGACCAGCGCGCCGGTGATGATCAGCGCGGTGTTGCCGAGCGTGAAGCCGATGCCGGCGGCGGCCCAGCCCGAATAGGAGTTCAGCATCGAGACGACGACGGGCATGTCGGCGCCGCCGATCGGGATGATGATGAGACCGCCGAGCACGAGCGAGACGATCACGATCAGCCAGAACACCAGGTGGCTCTCGGTGAAGACGAGCGCGATGATCAGCGCCACCAGCAGGATGGCGAGGCCGGCATTGATCATGTGGCGACCGGCCAGCAGGATCGGCTTGCCCGACATGTTGCCGTTCAGCTTGGCGAAGGCGATGACCGAGCCGGTGAAGGTGATCGCGCCGATGGCGACGCCGAGCGACATCTCGACCAGCGCCTGGCCGTGGATGTGGCCGATGTCGCCGATGCCGAAGGCGGCCGGCGAATAGAGCGCAGCCGCGGCGACGAGCACGGCGGCGAGACCGACCAGCGAGTGGAAGCCGGCGACCAGCTGCGGCATCGAGGTCATCGGGATCGAGCGGGCAATAT
>JAEWAD010000006.1 GCA_023391905.1 Pseudomonadota bacterium
GCTCGGCATCTGCTATGGCGAGCAGACCATGAGCGCGCAGCTCGGCGGCAAGGTGGAGGCGGGACATCACCGCGAGTTCGGTCGTGCTTTCCTGGAGATCGAGGCCGACAGCCCGCTGTTCGCAGGCGTATGGGCCATGGGTACCCGCCACCAGGTGTGGATGAGCCATGGCGACAAGATCACGGCTATTCCACCGAGCTTCCGCGTCATCGGCACATCTGCCGGCGCGCCCTTCGCGGCGATCGCGGACGAAGGACGAAAATTCTACGGCGTCCAGTTCCATCCCGAGGTCGTGCATACGCCGGACGGCGCCAAGCTGCTTTCGAATTTCGTGCACCGCATCGTCGGCATGAAGTCGGACTGGACGATGTCCGGCTACCGCCAGGAGATGATCGCCAAGATCCGCGCCCAGGTCGGCAAGGGCAGGGTGCTCTGCGCGCTCTCCGGCGGTGTCGATTCGGCCGTCGCCGCCGTGCTGATCCACGAGGCGATCGGCGACCAGCTCACCTGCGTCTTCGTCGACCACGGCCTGATGCGCCTGAACGAGGGCGACCAGGTCGTCTCGCTGTTCCGTGAGCACTTCAACATCCCGCTGGTGCATGTCGACGCGTCCGATCTCTTCATCGGCGAGCTCGAGGGCGTCTCGGACCCCGAGACCAAGCGCAAGATCATCGGCAAGCTGTTCATCGACGTGTTCGACGCCGAGGCGAAGAAGATCGCCAGCGACGGCAAGGGCGCGCCGGAGTTCCTCGCCCAGGGCACGCTCTATCCCGACGTGATCGAGAGCGTCTCGTTCTCGGGCGGCCCCTCGGTGACGATCAAGTCGCACCACAATGTCGGCGGCCTCCCGGCGCGCATGAACATGAAGCTGGTCGAGCCGCTGCGCGAACTCTTCAAGGACGAGGTCCGCGCGCTCGGCCGCGAGCTCGGCCTGCCGGACAGCTTCGTCGGCCGCCACCCGTTCCCGGGCCCCGGCCTCGCCATCCGCCTTCCCGGCGGCGTGACGCGCGAAAAGCTCGACATCCTCCGCAAGGCCGATGCGATCTATCTCGACGAGATCCGCAAGGCCGGCCTCTATGACACGATCTGGCAGGCCTTCGCCGTGCTGCTGCCGGTCCAGACGGTCGGCGTGATGGGCGACGGCCGCACCTATGATTCCGTGCTGGCGCTGCGCGCCGTCACCTCGGTCGACGGCATGACGGCGGATTTCTATCCCTACGACATGGCGTTCCTCGGCCAGGCCGCGACCCGCATCATCAACGAGGTCAAGGGCGTCAACCGCGTCGTCTACGACGTCACCTCGAAGCCGCCCGGCACGATCGAGTGGGAGTGAGGCGCTAGCCTCCTTCGACATTCAGAATTCGCTTCGGCCCGGATCGGATCCGGGCCGAAGTCGTTTCAGGCTGGCGGTTGGACGTGCCGGAGGCCGGGGTCAGTCGCCCGGGCAGATCAGCTTCACGGTGACGGTTTCCGTTCCCGTGACCGACAGGCCGCCCTTGGCGAGCATCTTGGCGAAGTCCATGCCCCTGACGTCGCGAGACAGGGTGGTCTCCGTCCACAGTTCCTGATCGGTGAAATAGGCGCCCTTGCCGGTCTCCTGCTGGGGGCGCATCGACATGCCGTGGCCGCCGCGGCACTGGACCTTCACGTCGCCCGGCGCGCTGGTCGATTTCCCCTGCAGCGCCATGGTCAGGCCGTCCGTCTGCAGCGTCATGTCGATGTCGGTGTTGGTCTGGCCGGTCGAGGTGCAGGTCATTCCGGCCAGCCGCATCCTGGCGATCCTGGCAACCTGGCGGCCCTTGCCATGGAGGGACCACTGGTCCGATCCCGGCGAGCTCTGGCCCTGCAACTGGATCGGGCCGGTGACGTAGGAATAGGTCACGTCGAATTGCGGCGCCTGGACCCGGGGCTGCATCTCCGCCTCGACGATCATCTCGCCGTCGTCGAGCACCTTCTTGAGCAGGCCCCTTAGCGCGGCGGCCTGCTCGGTGTAGCGGACGACCTCCTCGGCGGCCATCTGGCTCGGCAGCCGCTTCCAGTATTCGGCGGCGCCCGCCTGCAGGCATTCCGCCCGGTGCGCGGCCTCGTGCGCGAGGTTGATGTCGGCGATCTCGCTGCATTGCGAGCCCGCCTTCAGCGCGTCGAGGTCCCGCGCCGACTGCTCGCAGGTCCCGAAGCTCATCTTGACCGACTCCGGGCCGGAATAGCCCTTCGCCTTCGGGTGGGGGAGCGTGAAGCCGCTCAGGATCTTCGCCCGTTCCCGGATCGAGCGGTCATAGATGTTGACGTCGGAATCGGGATGGGTCGGGCGCTTCTTCGCCTCGATCAGCGGGGCCTCGATGGCGGCGAGCCTGTCGCGGATCTCGCCCTGGATCCGGATCAGGGCCTCGGCGTTGCGAAGCTCCTGCTGGATACTCTCCAGATGGCGGCAGGAACAGGCCGCGTCGGCGGCGACGGCCGCCGGTGACGGCACGAGGAAGGCAAGGATCGAGGCGACGGCAATCGAACGTTTCGGCATGATCTCTCCCGGGTGCTGGAGATCGCCATGCCTAGTGACGGCGCGGCGGGCGCGCAAAGCGGATCGACTGCAATTTGACGCCTATTCCCCGGCGGCGGCGCGCGCGGGATCGTAGACATAGCCATGCTTGCGCGCGATCGCCTTGCGCGCCTCGAGGAAGATGCGGCCGATCTCGAACAGGCGCTGGGTCGGGATCAGGAGGAGCCGGCGGCGATCCTTCGGGTCGGGCGTGCGCACCAGCGTGCCCGAGGCCACCATGTCGTCGATGTGGCGGGTGATCGTCACATCGCTGGTGAACGCCTCGAAATAGGTCGCCACCTGCTTCACCGTCAGAATCTCGCCCTGCAGCCATTTGTGGCCGATCAGGGTGAAGATCATGTCGGCCTCGAAGATGCTGCGCCAGGGATGCTTGAGAAAGCCCTGCTTGATCATCTGCCGGCGGAACTCGGCGCGATATTCGAGCCAGGATACGTCCGACGCGAGCAGCGCGCGCTGCTCCGGGTCGAGCGCGACGTCCTGATGCTGCTCGATCTCCAGGACGTCGTCGAAGACTTCTTTCGGCGTGACTTCTTTGGGCGTTGGCTTCATGGGCGCGAAATTCCGATCGCGGGAGATGGCTACTCTATGTTTCGGCCATCACGGCATGCAACGTCCCGCTGCATTCCGCAGCGAACGTGGTCACAGGCGGCAGCATCGGTGACCCGGAGGCTGGGTGCGCAGAAGTCGAGCCCGGAAAATTAGGCGAAGAATTGTAGCTAATTGGCCCTTCGGTCCCGCGAAGGGCTTCGCTAATGCTCGACGCGGTCGGTCTTTCTCGACGGAACTTGCCACTCGGGCAGGGCGAGGGCGAGGGGCCGGCCGGCATCGGCGCCTGGCCTGACGGCCGGATCACGGCGCCCAACACACAATCGGTCTTCTCATCCTTCGGGCGCGCCAGCGCCCGTCGCCGGCGGAGCTTTGCCTCGCCGGCCAAAGCGGGAGCATGGAATTGCAGGATACGACTTTCGAGCCCCGCCGGGCGACGCGCCGCCAAGAGGCCGGCAGGGGCCTTTCCCGCCTTCGTCCGGAAAACCGCGAGCCGAAGCGGGAACATCTCGTGATGCGGACAAGATGGTTTCTCGCCGCGGCGCTGTGCCTGTTCGCGGCCGGTTGCACCAGCGATGCGCGGATGGGAGCGCTCAAGGCCGACATGGCCGGTCGCCAGGCGGCGGCCGAGGCGGTGGCAAGCCGGCCCGGAGCGACGGCGGAGGACAAGGAGCGCGCCCGGGGCTACGCCTCCGCGCAATCCTGCATCGACCAGATCCAGGCGCATGGCAAGGCGGCGCAGGCGCAGCACATGGCGGCGACGGGGG
>JAEWAD010000031.1 GCA_023391905.1 Pseudomonadota bacterium
ACGCAGGACGGTGTCGCGTTCGGCGGGGTTAACAGCGACCAGGTCCGTTAACGTCGGACGCCCTTCTGTTAGCGTCCCGGTCTTGTCGAAGGCGACAACGGTGGCATCCCGCAGCGTCTGCAGGGCGTCGCCCTTGCGGAACAGCACGCCGAACTCGGCGGCGCGGCCGGTCGCCACCATGATCGAGGTCGGCGTGGCGAGGCCCATGGCGCACGGGCATGCGATGATCAGCACCGCAACGGCGTTGACGAGCGCGAAGGAGAGGGCGGGCTCGGGGCCGAAGATCAGCCAGACGAGGAAGGTGGCAGCCGCGGCCAGCATCACCGCCGGGACGAACCAGGCCGTCACCTTGTCGACGAGCGCCTGGATCGGCAGCTTGGCGCCCTGCGCGCTTTCGACCATGCGGATGATCTGGGCCAGCACCGTGTCTGCGCCGACCTTCTCGGCCCGGAAGGAGAAGCTGCCGGTCTTGTTGATGGTGCCGCCGACGACGGCCGCGCCGACGCCCTTTTCGACCGGCACCGGCTCGCCGGTGATCATCGCCTCGTCGACGAAGGAGGCGCCCTCGGTGACGACGCCGTCGACGGCGATCTGGTCGCCGGGGCGGACGAGCAGGATGTCGCCGACCTTGACCGTGTCGAGTTCGACCTCGACAGGCTGGCCGTCACGCAGGATGCGCGCGGTCTTGGGGCGAAGCTTGACCAGCTTGCGGATCGCAGCGCCGGTACGGCCCTTGGCGCGGGCCTCCAGCATGCGACCGAACAGCACGAGGGTGACGATCACCGCCGCTGCTTCGAAATAGACGAAGCCCGTGCCCTCCGGCAGCAGGCCGGGCAGGAAGGTGGCGACGGTGGAATAGAGATAGGCCGCGCCGGCGCCGATCGCGACGAGCGCGTTCATGTCGGGCGCAAGGCGGAAGAGGGCGGGAAGCCCCTTGCGGAAGAAGACGAGGCCCGGGCCGAGCAGCACCAGCGTCGTCAGCGCGAACTGGAGATAGGCGTTCCAGGGGCCCAGCGTCATCTGCACCCAGTGATGCAGCGCCGGGATCAGGTGCGAGCCCATTTCGAGCACGAAGACCGGCAGCGTCAGCAGCGCCGCGATGGCGAGCGAGCGTGCCAGCGCACTCGCCTCGGCGTCGCGCTTCTCGGAAATGTCCTCGGGCTCATCGGTCGCCGTGACGGTGTGCGCTTCATAGCCGGCGGTGCGCACGGCGGCTTCCAGCGCCTCTGCCGGCACGAGGCCAGCCGGCGCCCAGATGGTCGCCCGCTCGGTGGCGAGGTTGACGCTGGCATTCGAGACGCCCGGCACCTTCTTCAGCGCCTTCTCGACCCGCGAGACGCACGACGCGCAGGTCATGCCCTCGATCGCGAGGTCGAGTTCGCGGTCCGGTGCGATGGTCTGAGGAGATGGCATGCTGGTCATCGAAAAAGCCCTTCGTTCGGCGTGATGACGATATAGGTAAAGCTTCCAATCATTGGAAGGTCAAGAGGGCGTTTTCGGCCTTGACCTTACCATGATGGGAAACTCCATATTCGCTTCATCGCATGAGACTACCGCCGTGGGGTGGGGCTCATCGTTCCGATCAACCTCTTGAAGGAGAAAGCGAAATGCTGGTTCTGAAGGTGAAGGACATGTCCTGCGGCCATTGCGCGGCGACGATCGAGAAGACCGTGAAGGGTGTCGACGCCGACGCGCGCGTCGAGATCAACCTGGCGACGAAGACCGTCCATGTGGACGGAGCGGCGGACACGGCGGCGATCGTCGCGGCGCTGGACGAAGCCGGCTATCCGAGCGTCCGGGCCTAGGATCCGGAGCGGCCCGAGCCCGGCCGAGCGGCCGGCTCGCCGCCCATGAAGCCCGCGTCGATCCTCGCGGCTTTGAAGGCCCCCCATAGGCATGATGTCGCCGATATGTTCTATTCGCGAGGCTGGGACGTAGGTCTCAGCCTCGCACGAACAGGGACGCTTCATCATGAATCACGGCCTTCTGTTTTCAGCAGTTCTTTCCGCGGCTTTCCTTCTCCCTCCCGCCGCATGGGCCGACATCCCGCTTCTCAATGCGACATGCCCGGGCGGCATTGATGTTCACGCCGATCGAGGCGGCCCGATCTACATCAACGGCAAAGAAGGTAAGCTCAAGAAGGTCAACAACAACTACTACGAGGCGCGCGGCGGCGGGGTCACGATTTCGCTCGCGATCAATCCCGACGGGTCGCCGAGCGTCTCCTACACCGGCAAGAACCGCGCGAACGGGATCTGCTCGCTCGCCGGGGCGTCGGGCGGGGGGGATGGTGCTGGCGGCTGTCCGGCCGACGTCTCGGAGGCCGATCGCTACAAATACCCTGCCTGCAACTGAGGGGGAGCGACCATGAAGCCTATTGTCGCGATACCTCTGGCGCTTTCCGCCGTTTGTACGCTGATCCTGCCGCTCGAAGCCTTGGCGGTGAGCCGGGGCAATATGCCGGCCTATTGCCGGGGCGAGGTTTCCGGGCAGTACGGAACCAAGCCAATGTATGTGAAGACGGCGAAGCCGAAGCGGGCGAAGGACGGCTCGACGACGATCCGCGGAACGGTCGACAAGGGCAGCGAGGGCATCAAGGAATTCGAATGTCAGTTCGATGCGAAGGGTAATCTCACAGGGGTGATGGCACTGACGAGCGACGGGGAATAGCCCCAGCCGCGGCCGTTGGTCGAACAAGCAGGCAGGTGTCGGGCCCCCGGAAAGGTCGGCACTTGCCCATTTCGCTTCGCCCTAGCCGGGTTCCCTCAGGGCTGTATGGCGTCGCCGCGCCAGCCAGCCGTCGACGCTCCATGCGCCGGGGCCGGCGGCGGCGATGTAGAGGAAGATGAAGCAGAAAAGGATCGCCTCGATACCGCCGTTCAGCAGCGGGAAGAAATTCTCCGGCAGGTGAACCAGGAAATAGGCGACCGCCATTTCGCCGGAGAGCACGAAGGCGACGGGGCCGGTGAGAAAGCCGATCAGCAGCAGCGGCGCGCCGATCAGCTCGAACCAGCCGGCGATCCAGAAGATCGAATAGGGCGGCAGGGAAGACAGCGCCTCGGAATGGGGAAAGCCGAGCAGCTTTGCCGTGCCGTACTGGAGATAGACGAGCGCCGTGACGATGCGCAGCAGCGACAGCATTTCCGGTCGCCAGCGCCTGAGGACGGGCATGCGGCTCAGATCATAGGCCATCACGTCATCCTGCCTTTCCCGACGCGATCTCCCGAAACGGGTATCGCGGCGCTGCGGAGAAACCCTCCGTCCAGCGCAAATCTAGAACCAAGTCAGGAACGAAAACAGCCGTCGTGCCTTGTCTATTCGGAGTAGACGGATGGCAAGGAGGGTATCCATGGCTGTCAAGGAGCTGCTGAAATCGATGGTGCCGGGCCATGCCGCGCGGCATGCCCGCAAGGAGGCGAACACGCGCCTCGACAAGGAGCTGAAGGAATCGTTCCCGACGAGTGATCCGCCGGGCATGGTCCAGCCGGGCTCCGGCATCACCGGCGCCGAGGTCAGGCCGTCGCAATTGTCTCCCTCGCAGCTCGCGAAGGAGAAGGCCAAGCGAGTCCACTAGCGGTAGGGGCTTGCGGAATCTCCGTCCGGGATGGCGCACCGGTTCGGACGTGGTCCCATTCAGAGACCTCCCGGGCGCGACAACCGCGCTATCTGGCCCCCGCGATCGGTATCGCGGGGGCATTTTTCGTGTCTCGGCGCCCTTACGCCGGCATGGCGAAGACGGGCTTCAGCGCCTCATAGGTGGCGCGGTAGCGCGCATAGCCATTGTCGTAGACGGTGCGGTTCTCCGGGTTCGGCTCGATCAACGCGCCGCGGGTCGCGAGGCTCGAAATGCCGTTCCAGTCGGAAGCGAGGCCGGTGCCGATCGCCGCCACCCAGGCGGCGCCGACCGAGGAACCATAGGGGTTGTCGAGCAGTTGCACCGGCGCTCCGATCACGTCAGCCATGATCTGCATCCAGACCCGGCTCTTGGTGCCGCCGTCCGAGGCGAAGAAGCGGCTCGGGGCATGGCCCATGTCGGCGAGCACGTCGATATGGTGGCGGAAGCCGTAGGCGATGCCCTCGAGCAGCGCGCGCCAGATGTGACCCTTGCCGTTGCCGAGCGTCAGGCCGATGAAGGTGCCGCGCGCCAGCGGATCGTGGATCGGCGTCTTCTCGCCGAGGAAATAGGGCAGGCACAGCACGCCGTCGCTGCCGGCGGCGACGGAGCCCGCCAGCTTGTCGAGCGCGACATGCGGCCTTTCCTCGCCGTTCGCGTCGCCGAGCAGGCCGGCCAGCCAGTTGAGCGCCGAGCCCGACGCCGCCATGCAGCCGTTCGGCGCGTAGAGCCCGGGCACGAGGTGATAGTCGAGATAGAGGCGCGCATCCGGCATGGCGCGGTCGGCCGCCACGACGATATCGCCGGCGCCGCCGAACTTGAGCAGCACGTCGCCGGACGAGGCGATGCCGGCGGCGAGCGCCGAGGCGATGTGGTCGGCCGCGCCGCCGAAGACCGGCAGCCCCTCGGGGAGACCGGTCGCGGCAGCCGCCTCGGCCGAAACGCGGCCCATTTCCTCATGCGTGACGGTGCGGTCCGGCACCGCGCTTCTCGGAATGCCGGCGAGCGCGACCAGGTCGTCGGCGATGCGGTCGGTGGCGACCTCGGTGAAGCCCGCTTCCAGCGCCCAGTTCTGCTCCACGGCGCGACGGCCGGTCAGGCGCCAGTTCACATAGTCGTAGGAACCGAACACGGTGGCGATGCGGCCGAAGACGTCCGGCTCGTGCTTCGCGATCCAGCGCAGCTTGGCGGCGACCAGCTGCTGGTTCACGCCATTGCCGGTGCGGTTCAGGAAGGCGGCCTCGTCGAGCTCGCGCTTCAGCCCTTCGACCTCGGCGCCGCAGCGGCCGTCGCTCTGCTGGATGCTCGGGCGCAGCACCGTGCCCTCGGCGTCGAGCAGCACGACGGCGGGCAGCATGCCGGTGACGCAGATGCCGGCGAGCGAGTCCGGCCCCTCCGGCAGCGCCGCAATCGTCTCGCGCAGGACGGCGCAGGTGTTGGCCCACCATTCGGCCGGATCCTCTTCCGCCCAGCCCGGCTTCGGCGACGAGAGCGCGACCGGGCGGGAAGCCATGTGCAGGATCTCGTCGGGAACGCGCACGGCGATGGCGATGGTCGACGTCGTGCCGATATCGAGGCCGATGACGGTCGTCTTCGGCGCGGTCGTCTTGGAGGCAGGCATCCAGGGAGTTCCAGCTTGTTGGAATGGCGGGAGGGACGGTGGGAGCGGCGTTGCCTACTCGAGGCTGCGGTCGCTTTCCCGGCCGGCGATGACGACTTCGATCTCGGCGGCGGCGAGCGCGCGGGCGAGATGCGGGGGCGGCGGGGCGTCGGTGACGAGGATGTCCGCCCCGGAGAGCTCGCAGACACGCGCCAGCGAGCGATGATCGAACTTGGAGGAGTCGCAGAGGATGACGACCTGATCGGCGCGCGCGATGAAGGCGCGCTTCACCTCCGTGTCTTCGACCGAATAGTCGAAGAAGCCCGCCTCGATCAGGCCGGAGACGCCGATGAACACCCGGTCGATATTGTAGTTCTGCAATTCGCCGACGGCGCGTGAGCCGACCACCGATTGTTCGGGATTGCGCACTTCGCCGCCGAGCACATAGACGGGGCTCTTCGAGGCGGAGAGCGTCATCGCGGCGCGCAGGCTGTTCGTGAAGACGCGGAGATCCGAGCGCTCGACGACGGCCTCCGCCAGCGTCAGCGTCGAGGTGCCGACGTCGATGCCGATGGTCTCGCCGGGGCCGATCAGGGTCGCCGCGGTCGTGGCGATCGCCGATTTCTCGCGCGCGTTGCGATGGCGCCGGCTCTTGAAGGCCGGCTCCTCGGCGACGAAGATCTCGCGCGGGTCGATCGCGGAGGAGACGGCACCGCCATGGGTCCGGGCCAGCAGGCCGCGATCGGACAGCGTGACGAGATCCCGCCGGATCGTCATTTCGGACACGCCGAGATCGCTGGCGAATTTCGACACCGAGACGAAACCGTTGGTGGCGATGACGTCGAGGATCAGCGCCTGGCGCGCGCCGGCGGGCATGCGGGCGAAATCGCGGACATTCCATTCGGAAGGGTCCGGCGACGGGGGAGCGAATTCGTGGACCGGCATCGGGTCGGCTGGCATCGCAGTCTCCTTCCGGACGCGTCAACGAGAATTTCGAACATAACCAAACATTATCCGGCTGGACGACGTTGTAAAGTGTTCGGTTTTGCGATTTGCTGGCGGGTATCAAACAACTGAGGACAAACGAATGGCGGGCATTTTCGACCTTTCCGGACGCAAGGCGATCGTCACCGGTGGCTCGAAGGGCATCGGCGCGGCGATCGCGCGGGCTCTCGACAAGGCCGGCGCGACGGTCGCGATCGCCGATCTCGACGTGATGGCCGCGCAGGCCGTCGTGGCGGGACTGGAGAATGGCGGCTTCGCGGTCGAGGTCGATGTGACCAAGCGCGATTCGGTCGAGCGGGCGATCGACAAGGCGACCGAGAGCATCGGCGGTTTCGACCTGCTCTGCGCCAATGCCGGCGTCTCGACCATGCGGCCGGCCGTCGACATCACCGACGAGGAGTGGGACTTCAACTTCGACGTCAACGCGCGCGGCGTCTTCCTCGCCAACCAGATCGCCTGCCGGCGCTTCCTGGCCTCGGACACCAAGGGCGTGATCGTCAACACGGCCTCGCTCGCCGCCAAGGTCGGCGCGCCGCTGCTCGCGCACTATTCCGCCTCGAAGTTCGCCGTGTTCGGCTGGACCCAGGCGCTGGCGCGCGAAATGGCCCCGAAGGGCATCCGCGTCAACTGCGTCTGCCCCGGCTTCGTCAAGACGTCGATGCAGGAGCGCGAGATCCTGTGGGAGGCCGAACTGCGCGGCATGACCCCCGAGGCGGTCCGCGCGGAATATGTCTCGCTGACGCCGCTCGGCCGCATCGAGGAGCCGGAAGACGTCGCCGACGTGGTGGTGTTCCTGGCCTCCGAGGCGGCGCGCTTCATGACCGGCCAGGGCATCAACGTCACCGGCGGCGTCCGCATGGACTGATGCCGGGTCCGGATCGCGTGACTGTCACGCGACCCGGGATCGGTTCGGATTGAAGAAAGCTGGATTCACCGCGGCCGGCCGGCTGCGGTGAATTCCGTCACATAGGCGCAGAAGGCCAGCACCGGGAAGGTGAGGCCCGCCACCAGCACGCCGTTCCAGCCGAAATTCTCGTAGAGCGGGCTGGCTATGGCGGAGCCGAGCGCGCCACCCATGAAGAAGATCGCGACATAGAGGCCGCTCAGCCGGCCACGGATCGCCGGCGCCAGCATGTAGAGCACGCGCTGCCCGAACACCGTATTGCCCTGCACGAAGAAATCGATCGTGATCGCCGCGATCAGCAGCGCCGCGATCGAGCCGACGGCCGCCAGGCCCGACAGGGCGAAGGCCAGGAACGTGCCGACGATCACCACGCCGGTCCCCACCCGCACATAGCCCCGGTCCGCCAGGCGGCCGGCGAGCGGCGCCGACAGCGCGCCGGCCGCGCCGATCACGGCGAACAGCGCGATCTGCGACTGCGACAGGTGAAACGGCGCGCCGGCGAGTTCCAGCGGCACGCTGGTCCAGAACAGGCTGAAGCAGGCGAACATGCAGAACTGGTAGAATGCACGCCGCTGCAGCTCCGGCGTATCGCGCAGGATCGGCCAGAGCGAGGCGAGCACCTCGCCGTAGGAATAGCCGGAGTTCGGCGTCCGGCGCGGCAGGAAGCGCGCCAGGAGCAGCGTCAGCGCCAGCATCAGCCCCGCCGAGGCGATGAAGACGCCGCGCCAGCCGAAGAGATCGGCCAGAAGGCCGGCGAGCGGACGGGAGAACATGATGCCGATCATCAGGCCGCCCATCACATTGCCGACCGTGCGGCCGCGCGTGGCGTCGTCGGCCATGTGGGCCGCCATCGGCACCAGGATCTGCGCGACACTGGCGCAGGCGCCGATGAACAGCACCGCGCCCAGGAACGGCAGCGCGCTCGGCGCGATCGCCGCCAGGATCAGCGCGAAGGCGGTGACCGCGACCGCGGCCAGCACGAGCATGCGGTTCTCGAGAATATCGGCGAGGGGCACCAGCAGGATCAGGCCGAGGCCATAGCCGAGCTGCGTCAGGGTGACGACCAGGCTGGCGACCGTGGGCGACAGGCCGATATCCGGGCCGATCAGCGCGATCAGGGGCTGGGCGTAATAGAGGTTCGCGGCGATCGCGCCGCAAGCGGCGGCCATCAGGATCGTCAGCGGCGTGGTGATGGTCACGGGCAGCGGCGTCGGGCCGGTACCCTCGGGATCTGGAAGTCGCATGAAGCACACGGGCCGCTCAGCGGCGAAGGGGGAGGGGCGGCACACATGCCAGCTTTCGGTGACAAAGCCAACCACCGGGCGCCGGAGACCCTCTCCATGACCTAGCCCGGCGCGATCCGCCGGTCGTCAGTCGCGTGGCGTCAGCATGCCCTTGCGCGCCACCAGGCGGCCCCGCTTCAGCACGGTGCGGTCCTGCGGCGCTCCCGCGACTGCCTCGGGCAGAGAGTCGGCGGCGAGCAGGACGAGGTCGGCCCGCTTGCCCGGCGCCAGCCCGTAGTGGTGGATGCCGAGCACGGCAGCCGGGATCTCGGTCACCATCGCGAAGGCATGGGCGAGATCGGCGTCGGCGAGGAAATCCTGCCGGTAGCCGATGATCATGGCGCGCCGCAGAAGGTCGCCGTCGCCATAGGGAGACCACGCGTCGCGGATGTTGTCCGAGCCGGCGAAGACGGTGACGCCGGCCTCGTTCAGCCGGCGCACCGGCGGCATGGCGACCGGGCCGGGGCCGTTGGTCATGATGGCGACGCGCGCCCTGGCGAGCGCCTCGGCGGTGCGGCCGAACTCGAATGCGTCGACCTGGCCGAGTGCGAAGGCATGGCTGACGGCCACCTTGCCCTCGAGGCCGAGCGCGATGGTCCTGGCGGCGATCTGGCGCAGCTCGAACGCGCCGAGCGGGCCGGGATCGTGCAGGTGGATGTCGAGGCCGACGCCATGCTTGCCGGCGATGGCGAAGATCGCGTCGAGATGGCCGGTGACGTCCTGGTCGATGCCGGCCGGGTCGAGGCCGCCGACGAGGTCGGCTCCTTCGCGGATCGCCGCGTCGAGCAGGTCCGCCGTGCCGGGATCGGTGATGACGCCGCTCTGCGGAAAGGCGACGATCTGGATGTCGACGAGGTCCCAGTACCGCTCCTTGAGGCGGAGCAGCGCATGCAGCCCGGCCAGGCCGACTTCGGTGTCGATGTCGACATGGCTCCGGATGCTGCCGGTGCCGAAGGCCGCGATCTGTTCGATCAGCCGGCCGCCGCGCTCCTCGATGGGCAGGGCCAGGGTCCGGCGCAGCGTCTTCTCTGCCTCGATCCGGAGCGCCACCGTGTCGCCCGGCAAATGCGGGATGAAGGGCAGGCCCAGCAGCGTCTTGTCGAGATGGATGTGTCCCTCGACGAAGGAGGGCGCGACGATCCGGTCCGTCGCGTCGATGCGGTCGCACTCCTCCGGGCCTTCCCCAGCCGGCAGGATGGCGGCGATCGTCTCGCCGGCGATGACGATGTCGACCGTATGGCCTCCCGCCGTCCGGGCGCCGGCGACGACGAGGCTCGGCTGCATGTCTTCGGTCACGTGTGGCTCCGTCAGTCCATCAGCGCCATGCGGCGCGCCGCGACGACGCGGTAAAGGCGGTCGCCATAGATCTTCTCCTCCTCGCGGGCCGAGAAGACGAGGCTGATGTCGTGCTCGTCCTCGGATTGCACTGCTGCCGCGGCGATCTCCGGCCAGCCCGGCGCCGGCAGGTGGCGCCAGGCGTCGAGCGTCTCGGCATCCGGCAATTCGGGGAAGCCGATCTTCGGCACCAGCGAGGCGATGATCTGCCAGAAATGGCGTTGCAGCGCCGGCCGGTCGGCTTCGGCGAGATGCGGCCCGATCAGCCGGATCCAGTGCGATCCGGTCAGCGCATGCAGCGAGGAGAAATCCATGGTCGTGGCAAAGAGGGCGAGCGACGTCGCCGCGATGCGGCGGCCGGTATCGGGTCCGATCGCCAGCCAGTCGACGACCGGCGCGAAGTCGGGCGCCGCACCGGCGACGCGGATGTTGTGCCAGAGCAGGTCGGTCTCGGGGACGAGGCCATGCAGGCCGGGAAGGGCGCAGGCGCGCGCCAGGACCTCGCCGGGATCGTCGGTGATCGGCGGCGCGCCGGTTGACGGCGGCATCGGCAGATAGGAGGCGGCCCAGTAGCCGATGGCGGTGCCGACCTCGGCCGGATCCATGCGCAGGAGGCCATAGGCCGTCCGCATCATGCCGTGCAGCGCGCTGGCGCCGATGCCGGGAATCAGGGTGGGCAGGTAGGTCTGCACCGTCGCATCGATGCCAAGCCGGCGGACCTCGCCCTCGAAGAAGGCGCGATAATCATATTCGCGTGAGCGGTCGCCGAGGGCTTCGGTCCAGCGCTCGCGCTGGATCGGCGCCACGGGCGGTGGCGTCGGAACCAGGCCGCTCGTGGTGCGATAATTGTCGAAGTACTGACGCAGCCGCTCGCTCGACGCGCCGAGTTGGTCGAGCGCGACCATCATCATCGGCAGGTGGTTGGCGAGCAGGACTGGAAACTCGGCGCTGTAGAGCCGTCCTTCGACGAGCAACTCGTCGACGGTATCCGGCTCTGTCCGTGGCGCAAGGGCCATGACGTTCCTCCGCTAGTGCGATCTCAAGCGTGCCAGTACGGATCCATCCCGCATAGTGCAGATCCGCATCATCGATGGAAAGGCCCGCCGCCCTCGAACGGAGATGCGGTCCTCTTCAATATGGCGATGGCGCATCGGCGGTGCCACGGCATGGGCCCGCATCCCGACTGCCACCGGCGCGTTTTCACCCAGTCTGCCGCAATTGCGCGCTCCCCAATCTCCGGCGGCTCTGTCATCATGCCGACGAAGGGTCGGCGCGCCGTCGTGCCCTTCAGTCGTGGGGATCTGAGCCGGTTTTGCGCAATCGAACATAGTTGGTGTCACGCGTTTAACATGCGAAGTCTTCGATATCGGCCGTTTTCGGCCAATGCTGTTCCATTCGGTGCTCGCTTCTTCGGGTTATTTGTACGTACCGCGAAGGAATGCGAGCTTATTGAGTGTCATGTTGTTTGAGATATACTCTAGTTCGCGCATTTATCACAACGGAAGAGAGTCCTAACGATGATTAAGACGTCTTTCTGGAAGCTCGGCGCGGCCGGGCTGGTCTATGTGAGCCTCGCGGCTGCCGCGTTTGCCGCCGGCAAGCCGCTCGACGGCATCACGCTGACGGTCGCCTCGCAGAACGACCAGTTCGCACCGGTGATCGCCAAGCTCGCGCCCAAGTTCGAGGAAGCGACGGGCGCCAAGGTCAAGGTCGACATCCTCGACTACGGCTCGCTGCTGACCAAGACCCAGGCCGATTTCGTCGGCGACACCAAGAGCTACGACCTTGTGACGATGGACATCGTCTGGGCTGGCCAGTACGCCGACAACAAATACACGGTCGACCTGACCGACTGGATCAAGCGCGACGCGGCCGAGATCCAGCTCGACGACATCTATCCGGCGATGATCCAGTATATCGGCCAGTTCGACGGCAAGCAGGTAGCCTTTCCGTTTGCCGGCTATGCGGCGGTGCTCGCCTACCGCAAGGACCTGCTCGAAGCCGCCGGCCTGAAGGTGCCGGAGACGGCCGAGGAGTTCGTCGAGACGGCGATCAAGCTGACCAATCCCGACAAGAAGACCTACGGCTTCGTCGCCAACGGCCAGAAGGGGCCCGCTGTGGCGCAGGACTGGCTGCAGTACAACGCCCAGCTCGGCGGCTCGGTGCTTGGGCCGGATGGCAAGCCCGCCATCAACTCGGACGCCAACGTCAACAGCCTGAAGATCTACAAGCAGCTCTTCGACAAGGCGGCCCCTCCGGGCGCCGTCGACTATGACTGGGGCGGCCGTGAGGAAAGCTTCCGCCAGGGCCTGGTCGGCATGATGGAGACCTGGTCGGTCGGCGCGCCCGGCTACTACGATCCTTCGATGTCGAAGATCGTCGACAGCGTCGCCATCACGACGACGCCGGTCGCCAAGGGCCTGCCGGTCAAGTATGGCCTCGGCGGCTGGGGCATGGGCATCAACGCCGACATCGATCCGGCCCAGCAGGAGGCCGCCTGGCAGTTCATCAAGTGGCTGACCAGCCCGGCGATCCAGAAGGAGATGAACCTCGAGGGCGCCGGCAGCTATATCCGCAAGTCGACGGTGGCCGATCCCGACCTGAACAAGAAGTTCCCCTACCTGCCGGTGCTCGCCAAGTCGTTCGACAATGCCGATGGCGACTATCGCCCGCGCATTCCGCAGTATCCGGAAATCCAGGACCTGCTCGGCACGGCGGTCAACGCCGTCCTGGTCGGCGACGTCGACCCGAAGGCCGCGCTCGACGAGGTCCAGGCCAAGGCCGAGAAGCTGTTCTGAGCCGATAACCGACGATGGCACCCACTCTTCTCCCTCCCCCTTGCGGGGAGGGTTGGGGAGGGGGTGTCAGCGCGGACGCCGGGAGGTTGGCGTTGGGCTGCTGTCCGATTCCGGATAAGATCCAGCCGCTACCCCTCCCTGGCCCTCCCTGCGTGGGGAGGGGACAGGCCGATGCCCCCGCGGGCCATCCGCCTCGATCGAGGACATGTTCTTGACCATCACCTCCGCCGGTTCGATCGCGTCGCCTCGCCGCCAGTCGTCGTCCCTCCGCTTCTCGGACCGACGCAAGCTCTTCCTGCTCTGCCTCGCCCTGCCGGCCATCGTCTATGTCGTGCTGGTCGCGGTGTGGCCGCTGGCGCAGGGCATCTGGTACTCGTTCTTCGACTACAACCTGCTGCGCGGCGGCGGGCGGCGGACCTTCGCCGGCCTCGACAACTACGTCGAGCTGTGGACCGACGCGACGGCGCGGCGTGCGGTGATCAACACGTTCATCTTCACCTTCGCAGCGGTGGCGCTGGAGTTCCTGGTCGGCCTGGGCCTGGCCTTGCTGCTCTGGCGCGACGGCCGCTTCAACCGTATCTGCCTCGCCTTTCTGCTCATCCCCGTCACCATCACGCCGATCGTCGTCGGCTTGATTTTTCGCGCGCTGCTCGCTGTCGACTATGGCTTCCTCGGCTACTTTCTCGCCGAATGGGGGATCTCCGGCCCGCGCGGTTTTCTCGCCAACACGTCAACCGCGCTTCCCGTCATCATCCTGATCGATGTCTGGGAATGGACGCCGCTGGTGGCGTTGATCCTGCTCGCCGGCTTGAAGTCGCTGCCGACCGACATTCTGGAGGCGGCCGCCGCCGACGGGGCAACCGCCTGGCAGCGCTTCCGCATGGTGGTGCTGCCGCTCCTGCTGCCGACCGTGTTCCTGGCGCTGGTGCTGCGCGTGATGGACGCGTTCCGCGTCTTCGACATCATCTTCGTGACGACGGGCGGCGGCCCGGCCGACGCGACGACCTCGCTGATGCTCTACGGCGTGAAGCAGGGCCTCGAATTCTTCAACATCGGCTTCGCGTCGGCGATCGGCAATCTCGCCATCCTCTGCATCGCGCTGATGTGCGCCGCGTTCACGCTGCTGATCCGCCGGGCCGATGTGAGGGCCAACGAACGATGAGAGCCCGTCCCCGCCAGATCGCCTTGGAGCGCACGGCGCTCCTCGCCATCCTCGTCGTCTGGCTGCTGCCCGTGCTGTGGCTGGTGACGACGGCCTACAAGCCGCCGCGCGAGATCTTCTCCTCGCCGCCGACCTTCGCCTTCACGCCGACGCTGTTCAATTTCCAGCGCATCTTCGAGATGTTCGACGTCTGGGCGCTGCTGAAGTCGAGCCTCATCATCAGCCTCGGCACGACGGTGCTGTCGCTCCTGTTCGGCGTGCCGGCCGGCTATGCGCTGGCGCGGGCGAAATGGCGCTATGCCATCGCGGTCGCCTATTTCTTCCTGGCGATCCGCACCGTGCCGATCATCGCGACGCTGATCCCGTTCTACCTGATGATGCGCGATATCGGCCTGCTCGGCACCTGGTGGGCGGTGGTGCTGATCAACACGACGCTGAACTGCGCCTTCGTCACCTGGATGATGTTCTCCTACTTCCGCGCCCTGCCGCGCGACATGGAGGAGGCGGCGCTGACCGACGGCTGCACGCTCTGGGGCGCGTTCTATCGCGTGGCGCTGCCCATGGTCGTTCCCGGCATCATCGCCAGCGCGCTGTTCTGCATCATGTTCTCGTGGAATGACTTCCTGACACCGATGTTCCTGACCGGGCCGGACACCAAGCCGCTCTCGGTGGCGCTGCTCGCCGCCTTCGGCACCAAGGACATCACCTGGGGCACGCTCGGCGCGCTGGCGCATTTCTCGACCGTGCCGATCGTGCTGATGGCACTATTCCTGAACCGCTATTTCGTCCAGGGTTTGACGCGCGGCGTGCAGTAGCGATCGCCGGGACGTCGGCAGGTGGGCAAGACGCGACGGGTCACCTCGGACACGGGCATTCCAGCGGGATGCCGGTGGAGGTCGTTCGGCGCGCTCTCCCCCGAAAGGGCACCACCCGCCGCGCCTTGTTCTGATGGAAAGGGCGCCCCGCCGCTTTCCGTCGGGGCGCAATCGTCTCTGTCTCTTAAGCCCTATGGCCGGGCGGCGCGCACTGCGGCACGAACCGGCGCGGCCTGCGGCGTCAGGTTGCGCGTCTGGCGCTCGGCATAGGCAAGGCTGAGCATGAACAGCGCGAAGGCAGCAACGATGGCGGTGATGGCGATGACGGCGGCGGCGGACATGATGGACTCCGTTTGCTGACGAGCCCACTTTCCGGCGAATCCGCAGCCGCCGCCTTGATCCGGATCAAACAGGATGCCGATGATGCGCGGCCGCGTGATCAGGCCAGGATGGCCTGCTCCGTGCGAGCATCGAACAGATGGATGCGGGCCGGGTCGACGGTCAGGCAGATTGGATCACCCTTGCGCACCGGCAGTGTGCCGTCGAGGACCGCGCGCAACCGCGTCCGCGCTGATTGCAGCTCCTCGCCGTCCTCGGACACGCCGGCGGCGACGACCGCCGC
>JAEWAD010000051.1 GCA_023391905.1 Pseudomonadota bacterium
GCGCCAGGCCAGCCGGGGACGCCATCCTCATGACGGCGTCCCGCGTCCCCAAGCCGATCCGGCACTACAAGGAACTGCTGCGTCAGGTCCTGGACAGCCGACCCTCGGGCACGCGGCAAAGGCTGGCGACGGCGCTGGGCACGAACCGTTCCTTCGTGTCGCAGATCAGCAGCCCCAGCTACCGGGTGGCGATCCCCACCCATCACATCGAAACGATCATGCAGGTCTGCCATTTCTCGCCAGCCGAGAAGGCCGAGTTCCTGGCCGCCTATGATGCCGCGCATCCTGATCAGCGGCAGCAGGCGGACGCCGGGACCGGGCAGCGCACGATCCAGCTCACGCTGCCGGATCTGGGCAGCGCGCGGGCCAACCGGCTTCTGGACGAGGCCGTTCACGACATGGTCCGCAGCATCGTCCGCATCCTGCAGGAAAAGTGACCGTACCGAGGGGGAAGTCCATGAAGAAGCTGATCAACGACGTCGCGAACGTGCTGGACGAGAGCCTGGACGGCTTCGCCGCGGCGCATGCCGACCTGATCGAGATGGATGCCGAACGCCGCTACGTGCGACGTCGGAACGTCACGCCTGGAAAGGTCGCACTGATTTCCGGCGGCGGCTCCGGTCACGAGCCGCTGCATGCGGGCTTCGTGGGGCAGGGCATGCTCGATGCTGCGGTGCCGGGCGCGATCTTCACCTCGCCGACGCCGGATCGCATCCTCGCCGCGATCGAGGCGGTCGGCAGCGATGCCGGCGCGTTGCTGATCGTCAAGAACTACGAAGGCGACGTGATGAACTTCGAGATGGCGGCGGAGATGGCCTCCGGGCGCGTCGCGCGGGTTCTCGTCGATGACGACGTCGCGGTCGACAATTCGGCCTATACCATCGGCCGGCGCGGCGTGGCGGGAACGCTGGTGGTCGAGAAGATCCTCGGCGCCGCCGCCGAGCGCGGTGCGGATCTGGACACGCTCGTCGCGTTGGGCGAGCGGGTTAATGCGGCCACGCGCTCGATGGGCGTGGCGCTGAGCTCCTGCACGGTGCCGGCTGCGGGTACGCCGACGTTCCAGCTGGCCGAAAACGAGATCGAGATCGGCGTCGGCATCCATGGCGAGCCGGGCCGTCGGCGGGGCCCGATGGCGCCGGCCGATGCCATCGTCAACGAGCTGATGGATGCGATCCTGGCGGATCTCCGACCTGCCGCGGGTGCGCGCTGCCTGCTGTTCGTCAACGGCTTCGGCGGCACCCCGTCGGTAGAGCTGTATCTCGTGTACAACGCGGCGCGCCGTCGCCTGCAGGCCGAGGGGTTCGAGGCTGCGCGCAGCCTGGTCGGCAGCTATGTCACCTCTCTCGAAATGGCAGGCTGCTCGCTGACCGTGACGGTCCTGGACGACGATCTGGCGGCGCTCTGGGATGCGCCGGTGCGCACTTCGGCCCTGACCTGGTAGAACCCGCGTCTCCCGATGCGGCCCGCGTGGCGGGCCGCATCGCAGATTTCGAAAGGCCTACTCGGCCGCGCCGATCGCCTTGAGGCCGGCTGCCGCGCAATTGGCGTCGATGTCGCCCGAGGGGGCGCCGCCGACGCCGATGCCGCCGACCAGTGCCTTGCCGAACTTGATCGGCAGGCCGCCGCCCTGGATCACCATGCGCGTATCCATGTCGCGCAGGCCGTCATTGGCGGGCTTGCCGGCGATGAACTCGGCGAGGCCGGCCGTGTCGCGGCCCATCGCGGCGGCCGTGAACGCCTTGCCGGTGGCGCTCGCCCCGGTATGCGGGCCGGAACTGTCGGCCTTGAGCAGCACCTTCGTCGCGCCGTCGCGGGCCACGATGGCGACGCTGACATTGTGACCTTCGGCGCCGCAGGCCTTGAGCGCGGCGTCGGCCGCCTTGGCTGCCATGTCGAGCGGCAGGTAGGGGGCGGTCGGAAGCTCCTGCGCCGTTGCGGCAAGCGGAGCGAGCAGGGCGGTTGCGAAAACGAGCTTGCGGATCAAGATGATCTCCTTTCCAGCGGATGGAAGGAAACTAGATCGATCCCGCGCAGCGCGGCATTCGTAGGCCTTGCGGTCGCCTCGGTAGTTCTACGGATCCTCGCGCCCTTCGAGCCATAGCCGCGTCATCTCGGCCTGCGAGGTGGTGCCGAGCTTGGCGCCGATGGCGGCACGGTGGCTCTCGACCGTGCGCGGCGACAGGCCGAGGCCCTCGGCGATCTCTCGCGTGGTGAAGCCCTCCGTGATGCGGCCGAGCACTTCGCGCTCGCGCGGGGTGAGCCCGGCGAGCAGGGCCAGCGTTTCGGCTTTCTCGGCGCGCAGGCGCAAGGCGCGCTCCAGCGCGTCCTGCCCCTTCTGGATGGCGTCGATCAGGTCCTGCTCGTCTACCGGCTTGGACAGGAAATCGATCGCCCCGTTTCGGAAGGCCCGGCGGCAGGCCTCGATGTCGCCATGGCCCGAAATGACGATGGTGGGCCAATTGATTCCACGAGCTGCGAGCTGTTCCTGCAGCTTCAGTCCGGAGATGACCGGCATGCGGATGTCGAGGACCAGGCAGCCAGGTGCGAGCTTCGCCACCTGCGCCAGGAAGGCTTGCGGATCGGCGAAGCTCACGACCTCGATGCCGACGGTGGACAGAAGCAGCCCAAGCGCGCGGCGCACGGCCTCGTCGTCATCGACCAGGTAGACGGGGCGGTTCATGGCATCGACTCCGGTCGGCCGTCGTGGCATGGCAGCACGACGCGGAACGTCGCGCCGGGGCCTTGCTCGACCAATGTGATTTCTCCTCCGGCGCGTTCGACCAGACGTTGGCTCAGCGCCAGGCCGAGGCCGGTGCCGTCGGCGCGGGTCGTCGTGAAGGGTGTGAACAGGCGCGGACGCAGGTCTTCCGCAACCCCCGGCCCGTTGTCGGCGATCTCCAGCACGATCTGGTTTTCGTTCGGCTTCAGGGAAACGGAGACGCGCCCTGAGCCGTCCGAACCGCTCGTCGCCTCGATGGCGTTGCGCAGGAGGTTGAACGCGACCTGTTCCATCTCGACGGGGTCGGCGCTGACGAGAGCCGGCGCGTCAGGCGTTTCGAAGGCGAGCTGAACGCCATCGGCGGCGGCATCCGCAGCGAGTAGGGCGTGCACGTTGCGCAGGGTGTCGCGCAGGTCTATCGGCACCGTCGGCGCGCGCTGCGGGCGAGACC
The DNA here is from genome assembly GCA_023391905.1 of Pseudomonadota bacterium. GTDB lineage: Bacteria > Pseudomonadota > Alphaproteobacteria > Rhizobiales > Kaistiaceae > Kaistia. Next base: position 3,171 of record JAEWAD010000051.1, read on the forward strand.
AGTTTCGGAAGCGCTTCAGGATGTCGGAGGCGCGGCGCGCCTGGGCGACGGTGTCGTCGAGCACCGGCGCGAGCGCGGTCGTCTCGCCCTGGCCGAGGATGCGTCGCCCCGCCTGCGCCTGCGCCAGGATGGCGGTGAGCGGCTGCGTGAGTTCATGCGCCAGACCGCTCGCCATTTCGCCGAGCGCATTGACGCGCGAGGCGTGGGCGAGCCGCGTTTCCAGCGCGCTGAGCCGCGCCTGCTCGATCGCGGCGCTCGTCCGCATGCGTTGACGAAGCGCGGCCATCAGGGCGAGATAGACAAGTGTGACGGCGGCGAGCGCCAGGATCGTTGGGAGCCATGGAAGGAGGTCGGCGAGGCCGATCCGGATTCCGGTATTCAGGACCAGCGGCTGGGAGGCGCTGCCGAGCGTCTTGGACAGCCGGATCGCCTCCGTCGGAGTTCCGCCCTCGCTCAGGAGGGAATGCCCGTCCGGCAGCGACAGGCCGAGCGAAACGCCGGGTCGGGACCAGTATGGCGTTGCCTCGCCCAGTAGTTTCCGCGCATCGATGCCGAGCATCAGCCCGTAGCGCGCGGCGTCCGAATTCGGGCTGCGCTTCACCATCCCGTAGTGGTGTGGCTTGTCAGGGTGGGGCAGGAGGATGATCTGTCCCTTGGATGTCTGCGCGGCCGAACGGATGAGATCCGTCGTCTCCGGCGAGAGCGGCTCGGTGCCGATCGTCTGGCCCTGTGTATCGAACGGAACGAGCTGCACCTCGTCGATGCGCGGATAGAAGCGCGAAATGGTGGCGGCGACATCGAGGAACAGGTCGTTCCTCGCTCCCTGCGCGGCGACCGCGATGGCCGACAGCGCCGTCAGATGCGCGTCATGCTGGTCCGCGCGCTGTGAAACGAGCCGCTGCAGGACAGCGCTCTCTTGCTCGAGTTCGGTCACCAGGGCGTGTCGCTGGAATACCGCGAGGGCGCCGGCCGCGGCGACCAGCAGCAGGCACAGGATGCCGATCCGTCTGAGCGGGCTCTCAAGGATCCGTCCGAGTTTCTGGATCATGCCGCGTTTCGACCAGCCGCCATAAGAACTAGGCCGTGGCCGAGACACGCGGCGATCCGCTGTCGGATTGTTGCGCCGCCAGCGCCCTGGGCGTGCAGCCATAGCGCTTGCGGAACGCATAGGAGAAGTACTGGCTGGAATTGAACCCGCAGGCCATCGCGATGTCGGTGATGCTGGGGCGCTTGGCATCGCGCAGCATGACCGACGCCCGCTCGAGCCGGAGATGCTGGAGGAATTGCAACGGGCTCATGTTGGTCAGGAGCTTGCAATAGTCGGCGAAGCGCGTGCGCGACAGGCCGCATTCCTCGGCCATCAGTTCGAGCGTCCAGTCTTCCTCCGAACGAGCCGGCAGCCGGCGCAGGAAGATCGAAACGGTGTTCTGGGCCGTCGACAGATTGGGGTCGAGCGCCGGCACCTGCTCCAGCATGCGATCGATCAGGGCGAGCATGACGGTGTTGAGGGCCACCTTGAGCCGGGTCTCGCCGGTCTCCGGCGTGCGGCTGGAAAGGATCGACGCGATGGCCTCGAAGGCGTTGCCGAGCTCGCTGTTGCCGTCCCAGACGGGCTGGTTGTTCTGGGTCAGGATCTTGCCGAGCGTCGTTGCTTCCTCATCGGAGAACACCATCCATTCCGGCCAGCTCCAGCTTTCGTTCGGGCGACGGAGGCCGGCGTCGAGGATCAGCCAGAGCAGGCGACTGGGGCCGACCACGGGCTCGCCGATCGAGTGCAGCTGCCAGGGCCGGATGACGATGAACTGGCCCTGCTGAAGTTCGTATTCGGTGTCGTCGACAACGAGCCGCAGGCTGCCCCGGGATAGGAACGCGATCTTGAAGCCCTCGTTGCAGTGGCGCTTCAGGCCCCAGTTCTGCTGGAACCTCGCATCCCAGAAACCGGTGGTGCAGATGCCGGGCAGCCGCTCCCCCAGCGACGTGCCGGGATAGCTGCCACGCGTCCAGGCTCGAAGCTCCACTTCGCCACGGCCGGCGGCGATCTGAAGGTCGCGACAATTGTCGGCATACATCAGCGAACCGGGCTGCCGGAAAACCGTCGGCCGGTTCCTCGGGTCGATATCGGCGCCGACATGCTTGTTCATGGTCCCCTCCCAAAGCCCGGTGTCGTTTTAAGCTATTTACCAATCTCGTTTGTCGCAAGCCGGGATCGTGCCGATGTGGCAACCTTCGGCAAATGACTGGGAGGTCGGTCGTAATGTGTGATTCCGGAGGGGACCGGTCTTGAAGGTCGCATTCAATCTGCTCGTGCTCGGGGCAGAAATCTCGGCCGAGCACGGGCCAGCGCTGGAGCGGCTCAAGGCGCTCGGCTATGACGGCGTCGAAGTTCCGGTGTTTTCCGGCGATACGAAGCGCTATGCGGCGCTCGGTGCGCTGTTGCGCGACATCGGTCTGGCCGCCGCCACGGCTGGCACCGTCCCAGTGGAAGCCAACCCGATCAGTGCCGATCCGGCGGTGCGGGGGCGGCGCCCCCCCCCCCCCCC
>JAEWAD010000188.1 GCA_023391905.1 Pseudomonadota bacterium
ATGTTTCTCTCGACCGGGCCTAGCTCTTGGCGATCGGCTCGGCGTTGCACCAGTCGTAGATGCTGAGCGCCATCACCTTGATCGAGGTCATGTAGTCGTCGATCGAGACATATTCGTCATTGGCGTGCATGACGGCGGTCGAGCCCGGTCCGAAGATCACGGTCGGGGTATGGCCGTATTCGTTCAGGAAGCGCGTGTCCGCCGCGCCCTGCCGGCCGCTGATGACCGGGGTCTTGCCCGTGATCTCGGTATAGGTCCGGCACACGGTCTCGACGATGCCGTGGTCGCGCGGGATCTCGGACGCCTGCGCGTCATAGCCGACGAAGCGCACGACCGGCGGATGATCCTTCATCCAGGGATCGTTCTTCGCCATCTCGGCGATCTTGTCGACGAGGCTCTGCTTGACGCCCTCGTGGTCCTCGCCCGGCACAGTGCCGATGCTGCCCTTCAGAACGGCGCTCGCCGGGAAGGCGCTCGGATAGTTGCCGGCCTGGAACGAGCCGATGATGCAGGGGAGCGAATCGAGCGCGTTCGGATAGAGCGGATGCTTGACCGTCGCGACGCGGTGATCCTCCAGCTCCTGCACGGCCTTGACGACCTTGTTGCCGAGCTCGATGGCGCTGATGCCCATGTAGCGCTGCTGGATGCCGGCCGGCTTCCCCTGCACGTCGATCTGGAACCAGATGCGGCCGATGCAGGCCGGCTGCACGGCGAGATCGCTGGTCTCGCCCGAGATGCCGGCGTCGGCGGTGTAGCCGCGGATCACCGTGTCGAGCGTGCCGTGGCCGGAGACCTCCTCGTCGATGACGACGTTGATGTAGACGTCGCCCTTCAGGTCGATTCCGGCTTCCTTGAGGTACTGGACCGCGAGGATGTGGCTGGCGACGCCGCTCTTCATGTCGCAGGAGCCGCGGCCATAGATGCGGCCGTCCTTGATCGCCGCCGACCAGGGATTGTCGCTCCAGCCCTCGCCATTGCCGACCGGGATGACGTCGGTGTGGCCGTTCAGCAGCAGCGAACGGCCGCCGCCGGAACCCTTGCGGGTGGCGACGATGTTCGGCCGGCCCTCATAGCCGCGATCGACGGGACGATAGCCCGGATGCTTCTTCAGCTCCTCCCAGTCCGTCTCCCACATGTCGACGTCCAGGCCGATGCCGGTCATGTAGCCGGAGACGAATTCCTGGATCGCGGCCTCGTCGCCGGTGACGCTCGGAATGGCGACCATGTCCTGCAGGAAGCGGATCGCCTGGTCGCGGTTGGCGTCGATCGCATCGATGATTTTCTGGCGGTTGGGATCGGTCATGAGACGTTCCGGATTGCTTCTGGATGGTGTTTTGGCGGCGAGAGGCCGCGCCGCCTCCCCCTCCGGGAGACGGCGCGGCCCAGGCTCAGTGGCTCAGAGCGCCTTCAGACGGGGGATGATCTCGCGAGCGATCGTCTCGATCTGGTCCGTCTGGTACTTGTAGGGAACGAAGATGATCTTCTGGACGCCGGCGTCGATGTGCTCGCGCAGCTGCTCGACGCACTCGTCGACCGAGCCCATGATGGCGCTTTCGCGGGTGCAGTCGCTGTGCTCCGGGAAGTCCCATTCCTTGTTGAGCCAGTCCATCATGTCGTCGCGCACTGCGTCCTTGGACGGGCCGACCATGATCGGCAGCTGCGAGGCGTTCATGACCTTGGACGGATCCTTGCCGGCTTCCTTGGCGAAACCGAGCACCTTGTCCCACGACTTCTTGAAGTCCTCGGCGCGGTAGAAATAGGTCAGCCAGCCATCGCCGGTGGTGCCGGCGCGCTTCAGCGCCGCATCGGCATAGCCGCCGATCAGGATCGGAAGCTGCGGCTGCGCCGGCTTCGGATACATCACCGCCTTCGACAGCTTGTAGTTCAGCTGCACGCCGGTGGCCTCGTCGTCGATCTTGTAGTCGCCGGTGACGAGGTCCTCGGTCCACAGGCGGCGCATGATCTCGAGGTTCTGGTCCATGATCTTGCCGCGCTTGGTGAACGGCAGGCTCATGGCGTCGAACTCGCGCTTGTACCAGCCGGCGGCCATGCCCATGACCATGCGGCCGTTCGACAGCTGGTCCATCGACGAGAGCTGCTTGGCGAGCGCCACCGGGTTGCGCAGCGGCAGCACCAGGATGCCGGTGCCCATCTTGATGCGGGTCGTGCGGGCGGCGATGCCGGTCAGCGCGGTCAGCGAGTCGATGATCGGGAAGTTCGGGTCGACGCCGAGCAGCATGTGGTCCCAGACCCACACCGAGTCGTAGCCGAGCTCCTCGACGCGGACGCCATAGTCAACCAGAGCGCGGGCATCGGGCATATTCGGATACGCGACGAAGTTGCGCGCGGCGATGCCGAACGTCTTGGACAGCATAGTCATAGAATTCCTCCCAATGAAAAATCAGATGAACATCCGCTCAGGGTCGATGGACCGGAGCGTTTCCAGTTCATGCTCGGTCGGCGGCTCGGTGATCGCGATCTGCTCGTCGAAGACGAGGTCGAAGCCGGTATTGTCCTGCACATTCTCGCGGCTGACGCCGGGATTGAGCGCCAGCACCTTCATGCGGCGGGTCTTCTCGTCGAAGCCGAAGATGGCAAGCTCGGTGATGACCCGGAACATGCCGCCGGCCGGCAGGCCGCTCTCGGCGCGGCTGGTGCCGCCCCGGATGAAGCCCGGGCTGGTGATGAAGTCGACCTTCTCGACGAAGCGGCGCTTCTCGTGCTTCATCGCCACGATCATGTTGGTGAGGCTCGAGATGTCGTTGCCGCCGCCGGTTCCCGGGAGGCGCGTCTTCGGCGCGGCCGGATCGCCGATGAAGGACGAGTTCAGGTTGCCGAACTGGTCGATCTGGGCGCCGCCCATGAAGCCGATGTCGACATAGCCGCGCTGCAGGAGCAGCAGCACGTCGGCGCTGCCGAGCACCATGTTGGCGCGCTTGGTGCAGCGCTGGTCGTTGGTCGAGGGCGGCAGCTTGCCCGGCTCGACGAAGGCGCCGACGACGCCGCCCTCGAACAGGATGGTGAGGCCCGGGCAGCGCAGGCGCTGGGCCAGCGTCGCGGCGAGCAGCGGCGTGCCGACGCCGGCGAAGACGACCTGCCCGTCCTTCAGCTGCCGGGCGCTGAGGATCGCGAGGATCTCGGCGGCGGTGTAGCGCGTCGTGTCAGTCATTGTAGATGCTCCGCCCCTTCTGGCTCGCGTCCAGAACTTCCTCCATGCCGATCAGGGCGAGGTATTCGTTCCAGGATTTCGGCTCGTAGAAGTAGCGCTCGAGATATTCGCGCATGCCCTCGACCGGGTCCGAATTGACCTTGGCGACATAGGCTTCCATGTGGTTCAGCATCGGCTCGTAGATGCCGAAGCACTCATGCGGCGCCGAGCCGTAGGGAACCTCGACGACGGCGTCGACGCAGAAGAACGGGATCTTGGTCTGGTCGGGCGCACGGCGGATCTGGTCGTTGGAGACGATCCGCTCCGTCGTCAGGATCACGCGGTTGGCGGCGAGCGCCAGGTCGATGTCCATGAACTGCAGGCCGTCGATCTGGGCATTGCCATAGGCATCGCAGCGCTGGACGTGGATCAGCGCGACGTCGGGGTTCAGCGCCGGCACCAGCAGCAGCTTCTCGCCCGTGAACGGGCAGTCGATCTGCTTGGCCTCGGGCCGCTGGTCCATGACGTCGGAGCCGAGCATCGAGCGGATCGGCAGGAACGGCACGCCCATGCCGCCGGCGCGGAAGCGCATGCCGACGGCCATGTGGCTCCATTCCTCGTAGCGAGCCAGGCCCTGCTCGACGTGGCGGCGCATGACCTTCGACAGGCCCCAGAGGATGCCCTGCGCAAACCAGCTGGTGATGATGTGGTCGGAGACGCCGGAGCCGAACAGGATGTCGCCATCCGTCGAGGTGATGGCCCGCGAGCAGGACAGGTTCTTGCGGCGCTGGCGCACCAGCTCCCAGATCATCGCCATCGGCGTGCGCGACATGGTGGAGCCGCCGATACCGACCTTCATGCCGTCCTGCACGAAGGAGGCGGCCTCCTCCAAGGTCATGACCTTCTCGCGCAGACTGCGGTCGCGCTGGGACAGATTCTCCCTGAGCCTCTGATAGGGCTCTACCTGGGCGTTCAGCACACGCTCCTCCTTAGGCTGGCGGCAAACGCCGCTTCTGCTAGTTCAGGCCGACTTCGGCGTTGAATTCGGTGATGAGCCGGTCCCAGGCGGGCACGGACGCGGCGATGTCCTTCCAGAAGGACTGGTTCCGGCGGCTGTCGAAATCCTCGACCGAGACGCCCTGCTGCTCGACCCAGGTGTAGTAGCCGAGGTTGAAGACGCGCCGCCGTCCCGGCTGACCGAGTTCGAGAACGTTCTCGTCCGAGAGCTCGGCGAGGCAGGATGCGAAGATCCCGCCCGCATCCGCCGTCGAAAAGCCGGCGGGGTAGAACTTGCGCTCGGCGCCGCCGAGTTCGGTGCCGTAGAGCCGCGCGCTGTCGGTCGCGATCGTCATGACGACGTCGTCGGGGCCGTAATCCATGTAGCGCGCCAGCTTGATCGAGGCGGCGATGTTGGCGAGGCCCGAGATGCCGATCTCGGCGAAGGCGGCGACGAGGTCGCCGTCGAGGTCCGGCCGCGACGCCAGATAGGCCCGGCCCGCCTCGGTGTTGAACAGCAGGTTGAGCTTGTCGCTGATCCGATCGGAGACCGCGATGACGAAGTCCGAGTTCATCACGTTGTGGATCAGCGGGATGTGCTTGTCGCCGATGCCCTGGATGTTGTGCTCGCCATAGCCGTTCTCGAGCATGGTCGGGCATTCGAGCGCCTCGACGGCGGCGATCCGGGTGCCAAAGACTTCCTTCAGATGGTCACCGGCCGCGATGGTGCCGGCCGAGCCGGTCGCCGAGACGAAGGCCGCAAGCCGCGCGTCGCCGCGCTTCGCCTGCACGTCTGCGAACACGCGCTCGCAGGCGATGCCGGTGCAGGCGTAGTGCGCCATGTAGTTCGAGAAGGCCGAGAACTGGTTGAGGATGACGTTCTCATCCTTCGCCGCCAGCTCGTGGCACTTGTCGTAGATTTCCTTGACGTTGCTCTCGGTGCCCGGCGTGCGGATGATGTGGGTGGGATCGGCGACCCAGCGCTCCAGCCAGTCATAGCGCTCGCGGCTCATGCCCTCCGGCAGCACGGCGATGCCGTCGCAGCCGAGGATGCGCGAGACCGCGACGCCGCCACGGCAATAATTGCCGGTCGACGGCCAGACGGCGCGGTTGCGGTCGGGATCGAACTGCCCGGTCACGAGGCGCGTCACCAGCCCGGCATAGGCCGGCAGGACCTTGTGCGCGCCGATCATCGGGAAGCGCGAGCCGAGCAGCACGACGATCGGCGCCGCGACGCCGGTCAGCGCCGGCGGCAGAACGACATGGGCCGGCACCTCGACGCGGCCACGCCGGTCGGCGGCATTGTACCAGTGCACGCGCCAGAGATTTTCGGCCTCGGGGGCATCCGGATCGACATTGGCGAGTCGCGCCTCGATATGGGCGGGAATCGGCTCCTGGCCGGAGAGCTGGGCGAAGGTCGGCAGCACAATGCCCCGGCTGCGCGCCCGCTCGATGGCGGCGCGGCGCCCTTCCCCATCCGCGATTTCTGGCCTGGCGACGAGACCCGTCACGACATCCGCCATTTCCGAAAGCTCCCGTCCCCGTTTCACCGTCATGCCCGACGGTTAAAAGAGGCTATCATACTAATGTTAGTACTACTATCCCATGACGTGAATATTCCACCGCGCGGGAAGCGCGGTGGAATGGCGGCGTTTCAGCCGGCGTAGGCGGGCTGCGGAGCGTCCTGGGCCGGCTGGCAGGCGGCGAAGGACCGCTCCAGCAGGGTTGCAGGCGCATTGCCGTAGAGCGTGGTGCGCTGGCGCGGCAGGCGACCGGCGGCGCGGATGATCTCTTCCATCCGCTGCGGCGTCATCTCCTGGCCGTGGCTGGCGCCGGCCGAGCGCGAGATGCTCTCGTCCATCAGCGTGCCGCCGAGGTCGTTGACGCCGGCGTTCAGGCAATGGCGCGCCCCCTCCGGCCCCAGCTTCACCCAGGAGGTCTGGATGTTGGTGATGTGGGGATGCAGCGCCAGGCGGGCGATGGCGTGCATCAGGACGGTCTCGCGGAAGGTCGGCCCCGGCCGTGACTTGCCCTTCAGATAGATCGGCGCCTCCATGTGAACGAAGGGCAGCGGCACGAACTCGGTGAAACCACCCGTCTCGGCCTGCAGGTCGCGGACGCGGATCAGGTGGCGGGCCCAGTGCTCGTAGCGCTCGATGTGGCCGAACATGATCGTCGCGGTGGAGCGGAAGCCGAGGCCGTGCGCGGTGCGCATGACGTCGAGCCACTCGTCGGTCTTGACCTTGTCGGCGCAGAGCAGCGCCCGCACCTCGTCGTCAAGGATCTCGGCCGCCGTTCCGGGCAGCGTGTTGAGCCCCGCCTCCTTCAGCCGCTGCAGGAACTCGCCGACCGGGACGCCGAGCGTCTTGGCGCCCTGCGAGACCTCGAGCGGCGAGAAGGCGTGCATGTGCATGTTCGGCACGGCTGATTTCACCGTGGCGCAGAGGTCGAGGTACTTCTGGCCGGTATAGGACGGATGGATGCCGCCCTGCATGCAGACTTCGGAGGCGCCGCGCTCGGCCGCCTCGCGCACCCGCTGCGCCACTTCCGCCATCTCCAGATCATAGGGGCGGCCGCGCAGGTTCTCGCTCATCTTCCCCTTCGAGAAGGCGCAGAACTGGCACTTGTAGTAGCAGACATTGGTGTAGTTGATGTTGCGCGTGACGACATAGCTGACGATGTCGCCGTTGACGCGGCGGCGGAGATCGTCAGCCGCCTGGCAGACCGCAGTGAAGGCATCGCCACGCGCCCGGAACAGCCGCACGATCTCGCTTTCCGACAGCCTCTGCGCGGCCATCGCCTTGTCGAGGATGATCTCGAGGCCGACATCGATCCGCGCCGGCGCACCGGCGGTGAGCAGGGAAACGTCGCGGGCCGGGAGCGGATCGGCGCGACCGGGGCACCAGCTGTCGGCGCGCGGCCAGCCGTCGCCATCGACCAGGTTGAACAGCGCGGTGCGGAGCGCCGGATCGACCCAGCGATAGGGCTGGCGAGCGTGCGCCGGATAGATGGCGAGGCGCTCGGTCAGCTCCTTGCCGGCCTCGGCGGTGGCGGCGGCGAGCTCGCGCACATGCGGCCAGGGCGCCTCGGGATTGACGTGATCCGGCGTCACCGGCGACACGCCGCCCCAGTCGTTGATGCCGGCGGCGACCAGCTGCGTCAGAGCGCCCGGGCTCAGATTGGGCGGCGCCTGGATGTTCATTTCCGGCTCGAACAGCAGCCGGGCGATGGCGATGGTCCAGAGATGATCTTCCTCAGACGGCGCCTCGATATCCGCCATCTTGGTGCCGGGCTTCGGCCGGAAGTTCTGGACGATGATTTCCTGAATATGGCCGTGCGCATCGTTCAGCTCGCGCAGTGCCAGCAGCGAGTCGATGCGCTCCTCGCGCGTCTCGCCGATGCCGATCAGGATGCCCGACGTAAACGGCACGGCGCGCTCGCCGGCGCGGCGGATCGTGTCGAGGCGCGCCGCCGGCAGCTTGTCCGGCGAGCCGAAATGCGCACCGCCCTTGGCGCAGAGCCGTTCCGACGTGCTCTCGACCATGATGCCCTGCGAGATCGAGACCCCACGCAGGGCGTCGAGATCGGCGTCGGTCAAGAGGCCCGGATTGGCGTGCGGCAGCAGGCCGGTTTCCTTCAGCACCATTGCCGCCATTTCGACAAGGTAAGAAATCGTCGTCTCGTGGCCGAGCGCCGCCAGTTCATCGCGGGCCGCCTTGTAGCGAAGCTCCGGCTTGTCGCCGAGGGTGAACAGCGCCTCCTTGCAGCCGGCCTTCTTGCCGGCCTCGGCGATCGCCAGCACCTCCTCGCGCGTCAGGAAGGCGCGCTCCCCCTTCCGGGGCGGATGGGCGAAGGTGCAGTAGTGGCAGACATCCCGGCAGAGCTGCGTCAGCGGAATAAAGACTTTCCGCGAATAGGAGACCTGGTCGCCATGCGCGAAATCGCGCCGCTCCGAGGCGGCGCCGAGCAGGGGCGACAGGTCGTCCATATCGACGAGGCCGAGGGCCTCGTCGCGCGTCAGCCGGCGGTCATGGGCAAAGTCGGCGAGAAGCGTCTGGATGCTCATGGTGAAACTGCCTCCTTGAAGGAACCGGCGACGGCGGGAACGGGGGAGCCGCGAAGCTGACGGATAAGCGCGCGCGTGCATGACGCGGCGTTGCTTCCGGCATCGATGAACAGATCGGCCGCAACGTCGATGTCGTGGCCGGCGCCCTCAAGCCGCAGGATCTGCGGCGTGATGCCGAGCGCATGCGCGGCGGCGACGTGGCGCGCGAAGCTGTCGGGCCCGAAGGCCGGCGGCATCAGCAGCGGCGGCGCGACCGCCAGCATGTTGGTGCCGCCGTCGCGCGTCGCGGGGACCACGACGATCGGGCTGCGGCGGGTCGCGTCGAGCACGGCCTCGAATTCCGGCACGGTGACGAAGGGGATGTCGCCGGGGACCACCACGGCGCCGGCGTGATAGCGGTCGTCGAGCCAATGCATGCCGTGCAGCACGGCTTCGTTGAAGCCGGTCTCCGGCGGGTCGGCCAGCACGGCGGCGTCGAACTCGGTCGCCAGAGCAGCGACCTCGACGTCGCTGGTGACGACGAGGATACCCGCGAGGCCCTCGACCCGGGCCAATGTCCCGAGCACGTCGGACAGCATAGCCCTGGCCAGCTGCTGGCGATCGGCCGGATCGAGAACATCGGCCAGGCGCGACTTGGCACGATCGAGCCGCTTGACGGGAACCAGCGCCCAGATATCCGGACCAGCCAGGATCGGTGTCATCGCGCTGCCACCCGGGCCGGAGCGGCGATGGTCCGCGCGAGCGTGTCGGCGAAGGCGAGCACCGCGGCGGCGAGATGTTCGCGGTCTGCGTCGCTCTTCATCAGCGTCGGGGTGACATGGACCGGCAGGCCGATCTCGTCCCGCTCGCCGGCGTCGACCGTGTCGATGACGAGGCCGTCGAGCAGGCCGTCATAATGCTGCGCGATGGCGCGCGACGTCGCCGGCACACCGAGCTCGGCCATGATCTTCGCCGTCGGCCCCTTCACCGCTGCCCCGCCGATGATCGGCGACACCGCGACGACCGGCGCCTTGGCCTGCTCCAGAAGCGTGCGGATACCCGGCGCCGCGAGGATCGGATCGATGCTGAGGAAGGGATTGGAGGGGCAGATGACGATGGCGCGCAGGTCCGGATCGGAGAGCGCGGCGGCAACCGGCCCCGAAGGACGCGCGCTGGCGGCGCCCTCGAAGGCGATGCCGAAGACCTCCGGCGCGCAGCGGCGCTCGACGAAATAGCGCTGGAACGGCAGCTGGCCCTCGGAGGTGGCGAGCGTCGTGCGGATCGGATCGTCCGACATCGGCAGGAGCGTTGCCTCGATGCCGTGCGACCGCGCCGCCTTGGCCATGAAATCCGTCAGGGACTGGCCGGCGCGAAGCTGGTGCGTGCGCTCGACATGCAGGGCGAGGTCCCGGTCACCGAGCTGGAACCAGGCCTCGCCGCCGAGATGGCCGAGCGCCTGCATGAAGTTCCAGCTCTCGTCGGCGCGGCCCCAGCCGAGCTCCTTGTTGGCGATGCCGCCAAGCGTATAGAGGACGGTGTCGAGATCCGGCGAGATGGCGAGGCCGAGATGCTCGAAATCGTCGCCCGTATTCACGACGAGCGTCAGGTCGGAACCGACCTGACGGGCAAGGCCCAGCGCCAGCTTGGCGCCGCCGACACCGCCGCAGAGCGCGACGACACGGCCGCTGCCCGATCCTGAAGACTGGCCACTCATCGGAACATATCCCTCTCGCGACTGCGGATCAGAGACTTGGCCGGCGTTTCCGGCGCCGGCGAACGGACGCCGCGGACGAGCACGGCGGGGATGCCTTCGTCGCCCTGCCCCATCAGCAGTGAGGCGGCGGAGGCCAGTTCGTCGGCCATGGCGATCTCGGTGACCTTCAGCTTGCGGCCGAACAGATCGGAGCCGCCGACGCGATCGACCAGCGATGAGACACCGGCCGCGCCGATCGCGACGCCGACGACGCCGTTGCGCCAGGGTCGGCCGAAGCTGTCGTTGATGACGACGCCGACCTTCGCGCCGAAGGCCGTGTCGAGGCGCTGCTTCAAGAGCGCCGCCGAACCGTCGGGATCGCGCGGCAGGAGCAGCACGCGGCTGCCCCTGTCGTGGCTGATGTTCGACTCGTCGATGCCCGAATTGGCCATGACAAAGCCGAGGCGATGCGCCGTGACGATCACATGCGGACCGACCTTGACGATCTCGTCCGATTCCCGGAGCACCACCTCGACATGACGCGGGTCCTTGCCGACCTTTTCCGCCAGCGCCCGCGCCTCGTCCGAGGGCTCGACGCTGTCGAGATCGACATAGAGGCCGTCCGCCTTCGAGACGATCTTCTGGGCGACGACGAGGATGTCGCCGTCGACCAGCTCGAGGCCGTTGTCGCGGAGCACCCCGATCAGGATCTCCGCCAGATCGTCGCCCGGCTCGACGAGCGGAACGCCCGCGAGCGGATGAAGGGAAACGGACGCCGCGCACATGGGGATCAGGCCCGGACGGCGTCTTCGAGACCGGTGATGGCGATGCCGGCGCCCGGCACCTTGTAGGCCCGGTTGATGAAGATGAGCACCGAGGTCAGCGCCTCGGCCGCGGCGGAATTGGCGAGCACGCCGCCGCCGACACCGCGATTGGCGACCGCGCCGGCCAACTCGATCACGGCGTTGCGCGCTTCCTTGTCGTCACTGAACACCAGCACGTCGCAGTCGATCTTGCCGCCGGCATGCAGCTTGGTGGCGCCGACATTGTGGAAGGCGGAGACGACGCGGACGTTCTCGCCGAGGATCTTCTGCGCGATCTGGGCAGCCGAACCTTCGGCCGGCAGCTGCACGGTCGACACCTTGGGCGGCACCAGCGGCACGGCGGCGTCGACGACGATCTTGCCCTGCACGACATCGCGGATCTCGTTCAGCGTGGCGTCATGGCTGGCGAAGGGCACGGCGAGGATGACGATGTCGGCCTCGCGGGCGGCGCCGACATTGTCCTCGCCCTCGACGCCGGCGCCGAGTTCGGGCGCGAGCGCCACGGCCTTGTCGCGCGAGCGCGAACCGATCAGCACCCGATAGCCGGCGGTGGCCCAGCACTTGGCCAGCCCCGAACCGAGGTCGCCGGTTCCCCCGATGATGCCAATGACCGGCTTCGACGTATCGGACATGTGATCCCTGCCTGAATTGCTCGTGTTGAGGCTGCCTGCAGAGGCTGACCGGCTCGCTCACGAGCCCCTCACCCACCCCCGTTTGGCTTTCACCATGAGAGAGTCATACTATCAATAGAAAGATAAGACAATATCATTCGCGCGCGCCCGCAGCCGGGCAAAAGTGCCAGCCGAAGCCGAAAACGACGAAGCCGGCCGCGCTAGGCGCGGCCGGCGTCGGGATCAAGCAAAACGGCAAGCGGCCGCGCGTCAGGCGTGGGCGAGGCCCGCGCCGAGATAGGCCTCGCGAACATGCGGATCGTTGATCAGCTTCTCGCCCGGCCCCTCGAGCGCCATCGTGCCGGCCTCGAGCAGATAGGCGTAGTTGCACATGTCGAGCGCGGCATAGGCGTTCTGCTCCACCATCAGCACGGTGGTGCCGGATTCGCGGATGCCCTGGATGATGTCGAAGGTCTGCGCGACGATGTTCGGCGCGAGGCCGAGCGACGGTTCGTCGAACATGATCAGCTTCGGCCTCGACATCATGGCACGGCCGATCGCGAGCATCTGTTGCTCGCCGCCCGAGAGCGTGCCCGCGACCTGCCGGCGCCGCTCCGCCAGACGCGGAAACAGGCTGAAGATGTGGTCGAGGTCGGAGGCGATGCCCTTGCTGTCGGAGCGCAGATAGCAGCCCATCTCGAGGTTTTCGAGCACGGTCATCTGGCTGAAGACGCGCCGCCCCTCGGGACAGTGGGCGATGCCAAGCGAGAGGATGCGCCCCGCCGACATGCCAGTGATGTCCTGGCCGTCGAAGGTGATCTTGCCGCTCGCCGCCGGCACGAGGCCGGAGATCGCGCGCAGGGTCGTGCTCTTGCCGGCGCCGTTCGCACCGACCAGCACCACCAGCTGCTTGGCCGGGACCTTCAGCGAGATGCCCTTGAGCGCGGTGACCTTGCCGTATCGGCAGACCAGGTTCGAGATCTCAAGCATGCTTCACTCCCTGCCCCAGATAAGCCTGGATGACGTCCGGATCGTTCTGGATCTCCTTCGGCGTGCCGTTGGCGATGATGCGGCCGTAGTTCAGCACCACGATGCGATCGGAGATGCCCATCACCATCGGCATGTCGTGCTCGACGAGCAGGATCGTCTTGCCGTTGGCCCGCAGCTTGTTGAGCAGGGCGACGAAGCGCCCCGTCTCGGAGGCATTCATGCCGGAGACCGGCTCGTCCAGGAGCAGCGCCGACGGATTGGCGGCAAGCGCCAGCGCCACGCCGAGCAGGCGCTGGTCGCCATAAGGCAGGCTGCCGCCGAGCTCGTCGGCCTGGTGCTCGATGCCGACGAGGCGCAGGATTTCCCAGGCCTCCTCGCGCAAGGCCTTCTCCTGCCTGCGCTCGCGCGGCAGGCCGAAGATCGTGCCGAAGAGGCTGGCGCTGGTGCGCCGATGCAGGCCGATCAGCACATTGTCGAAGACCGAGATCTTCTCGAACACGCTGGTGCGCTGGAAGGTGCGGACCAGGCCGAGCGAGGTGACCTCGTGCGGCTTCAGCCCATTCAGCGACTGCCCCTTGAAGGTCACCTGACCCTTTGTCGGCTTCAGGAAGCCGGTGATGACGTTGAACGCCGTGGTCTTGCCGGCGCCGTTCGGCCCGATGAGGCTGACCAGTTCGCCCTCGTTGACGACGAAGTTCATGTCGGAGATGGCGATCAGGCCGCCGAAATGCACCGCGACGTGCTCGATGGCGAGGATCGGCCGCGGCGCCCCCGTTGCAGCGACGGTCATGAACGCGCTCCCTTGCTCGATTCGAGGACGAGGCCGGCCGGCTTGCTGGTCGAGGCGCTGCCGCCCTTGCGGGTGAACCAGCGCTCGATCGCCGGAACGATGCCCTGCGGCAGGACGAAGACGATCAGGATCATCAGGAGGCCGTAGAGGATCCACTGCACCTCGGGACCGACATAGGAGCGCAGGACCACCGGCGCGATGCCGAAGATCAGGCCGCCGACCAAGGGTCCGGCGAGCGTGCCCTTGCCGCCGGTGATGACCATGATCACCATCGTGACGGTGTTGAGGAACATGAAGATCATCGGGTCGATGATCTGGATGTAGTGGGCATAGAGGCCGCCCGCGACACCGGCCATGGCACCCGACAGAACGGCAGCCAGAACCAGGTACTTGGTCACGCTGATGCCGACCGAGACGGCGAGCGTCTCGTTCTCGCGCAGCGCGATCATCGCCCGGCCATAGGGCGAATTGACCAGCCGCTTGATCAGGATGTAGGCGAGCACGATCGTCGCCAGCACGACATAGTAGTTCTGCGCCTTGCCCCAGAGGGTGGCATAGCCGGTCCACTCGAAGCCGAGCGTCAGCGGCGGGATGCCGGGCAGAGCCAGCGGGCCGTTGGTGAGCTCGACCCAGTTCAGCGAGACGAGACGCACCACTTCGGCGAACGAGATCGTGACGATCACGAAATAGGCGCCGCGGACGCGGAAGGCGAGCTTGCCGATCACATAGCCACAGAGGCCGGCCACGATCGTCCCGAACAGGACGCCGATCACCGCCGGCCAGGGCTCATGCGTGATCTGGAGACCGAAGATCTCGACGCTGAAGCCAAGCGAGGTCAGCGCGCTGACATAGGCGCCGATGCCGAAGAAGGCGACATGGCCGAGGCTGAGCTGCCCGGTATAGCCGAGCAGCAGGTTGAGGCTCATGGCGGCGATCACGAAGATGCCGGTCACGACCAGGGTGTGCAGGAAATACTGGTCCTGCAGCCAAAGCGGCACCGAGGCAAAGAACGCAACGGCGATGTAGGGAAGCAGTCGTTTCATCCGATGCGCTCCGAACGTGCGAACAGGCCCGTGGGCTTGAAGAGAAGAACGATGATGATGATCAGGAAGCCCATGGCGTCGCGGTAGCCCGACGAGATGTAGCCAGCACCGATCTCCTCCGCGACGGCGAGCATGAAGCCACCGATCGCCGCGCCCGTGATGTTGCCGAGACCGCCGAGGATGACGATCGCGAAGGCCTTCAGCGAGGCGAGATCGCCCATCGTCGGCGTGACGACGAACACCGGTCCGAGCAGTGCGCCGGCCGCGGCGCCGAGGCCGGAACCGAGCGCGAAGGTGGTGGTGTAGATGGCGTTGACGTTGACGCCCATCAGCGCGGCGGTGCCGCCGTCCTGGAAGGTCGCCCGCATCGCCTTGCCGAGCTTGGTGCGGTTGATGAGGAAGTAGGTAGCGGCGATCAGCACGACGGAGACGACGAGCACCATCACGCGCAGCCAGGAGATCGAGACCGGCCCGATGACGAGCGGCGCCTCCGGCAGCGGCGAGGGAATGGATTTGGCGATGCCGCCCCAGATCAGGTGCTCGGCATTCTGCATCACGATCCAGGCGCCGATCATCAGCAGCATGGTCGTGTCGATGTCGGCGCCGCGCTTCGGCCTGAGCAGGGTGAATTCGATCACCGAGCCCATGGCCATGCCGGCCACGATCGCGAAGGCGATCGCGACGAAGAAGTTCAACCCGAGCACGGTCGCGAAGAAATACATCATGTACGCGCCAAGCGCATACAACTCGCCATGCGTGAAATTGACGATCCGCATGATGCCGAAGATCAGGGTCAGCCCTATGCCCAGCAAGGCATAGGTGCCACCCATGATGAGCGCATTGACGAGATGCTGAAATAGCTGATCCAAGACTGGTCCTCACCCTAATGGCAATCAGATCATGGCTTCCGATGCGGGTCCGCCGGCGCCCTCGCCAGGAGGATCGACAAGACAACACAACGGGTTCCCGGCCCGCGCATCGCGCACCGGGTTGAAATGACGATCTAGCCGCGCCGTCTCGGCGCCATCGCCCTACGTAAAGTCAGCCATTACCATCGCCCTCCACTGCTGCCTGGCAGCACACCTGGACGACGCCCTGAAGCCGTTCCCCAACGCTTCCCGGCGACATCTTGAGATTGGAAGGAAGCCCCACGCTCTCCCTGCGATCGGCAACTCTTCCTATCATCTCATTATTAGTATGACATTGAGGCTGGCCTCAGTCTAGCGGCCGTTTCGACAGCCGATGCTGCGCCGCCACGCTCGCCCATCGCTGCAATCAGGCAACGAATAGGCCCGACGAAGGCTTGCCCCCGCCCCGCCCGCCTGCCAGCTCGACCACAACGGCCTCGATGACGCCCGGCCCCGAAACGCCGAGCTTTTTCAAGCCGCAAGCGCTCGTCCGCCTTTCCGAGGGAGCAGGCCCGACCGGCATGGAGAGCGCCCGCCGAAACAGATCTTCAGCACCGATGCCACCCCGCGCCCCGACTGGGTCGCAACAAGGAATCGTTGCATCCGCACCTGACCAGATGAAACAAAATTGCATCGACAGGCGCAAGATCGCGGAATTAACTCGGCCCCAATAAGATATTCTCAATCTCGAGCTTGAGATTTCATCATGCCTTCAGCTTCGGGAGTAACCCTTGCTCATTCTGAACGCGCATCCCGACTACAAGAAGCCGCTCGATCCCGTCGACGCAGAGACGCTGGGCGTCCCGGCAGCCCGGGAAGTCGAGCGCTACCTCTCCTTCCGCGATGGCCATCGGCCGACGCCGCTGGTGGGCCTGCCGGCCCTGGCGCGCGAACTCGGCGTCGGCGCCATCCACATCAAGGATGAGGGGCACCGGCTCGGCCTCGGCAGCTTCAAGGCCCTCGGCGGCTCCTATGCCGTGATCCGGCTCGTGCTGGAGGAAGCGTCGCGCCGCCTGGGCCGGACCGTCGATGTCGCCGAACTGCAGAGCCCCGAGGTTCGCGCGGTTGCCGCGACCATGACGGTTGCCTGCGCCACGGATGGCAATCACGGCCGCTCCGTTGCCCAGGGCGCGCAGCTGGTCGGTGCCAAGGCGGCGATCTTCGTGCATGCCGGGGTGAGCGACGAGCGCATCGCGGCCATCGCGCGTTTCGGCGCCGAGATGATCCGGGTCGACGGCAATTACGACGACTCGGTCGCCGAGGCGACCCGCACGGCGGAGCGGAACGGCTGGACCGTCGTCTCCGACACGTCCTGGCCGGGCTACGAGCGCATCCCCGGCCTCGTCATGCAGGGCTATACCGCGCTGTTCCGCGAGGCGCTGCGGGAACTGTCGGAGCCGCCAACCCACGTCTTCATCCAGGCCGGCGTCGGAGGCATCGCCGCGGCGATCGCCGGCTATTTCGCGGCGGAGCTCGGCGCGGAACGCCCGTTCATCACGGTAGTTGACCCTGCCCGCGCCGCCTGCCTGTTCGAAAGCGCGCGCGCCGGCCACATCGTCAAGGTGGCGCATGATGAGCCGACCGTGATGGCGATGCTGGAGTGCTACGAGCCGTCCATGGTCGCCTGGCGCATCCTGTCGCGCCTCGGCGATGCCTTCATGACCGTCTCGGAAGACGAAGCCATATCCGTCATGAACCGCCTCGCGAGACCGGCCGGCGACGATCCCGCCATCGTCGCGGGCGAGAGCGGCGGCGCCGGCCTCGCGGGCCTGATCAGCGCCGCGTCCGACCCGGATGTCCGCGCCAAGCTCGGTCTCGGGCCCGACGCGCGCGTGTTCCTCATCAACACCGAGGGTGCGACCGATCCGGCGCTCTACGAGAAGCTCGTCGGCCTCGCGCCGCGGCAGGTGGCCGAGCGCAACGCCGTCCCGGCCTGAGGCCCATCTCCGCGCAAACGAAAACAGCCCCGGCACGCCGGGGCTGTTTTGCATCAGGGCCAGATGAAGCTAGGCCTTGTCGACGATATTCTTCACGGCATCCTTGGCCTTGCCGACCGCCTGCTGCGCTTCACCCTTGATTTCCTGGGCCTTTCCTTCGGCACGAAGGCGATCATTGTCCGTCGCCTTGCCGATGCCCTGCTTGACGTTGCCGATGGCCTCGTTGGCGACACCCTTGATCTTGTCGGTCGTGCTGCTCATCGTAAATTCCTTCCTGTTGAACTCGCACGGATCAACTGGCGAGCCCGCCGATCGTTCCACCTGAGCGCTATGGCGTGGAAATGAGAATGGGCGCCTCGCCATCCTGTCGTCCGAACGGCAAAGTTGACAGCAAGGGGGCGCCCGCTACCTAGTGGACCACGACTTGCCTTTTCGCATCGCCAACACGATCGTCAGAGAGGCCCCATGCCGTCAGAGAACCCCTTTCGCCTCGATGGCGGCGTCGCCATCGTGACCGGTGCCGCCGCCGGCATCGGCCGCGGCATCGCCGAGACCTTCGCCAAGGCGGGCGCCTCGGTCGTCGTCACCGATCTAAAGCAGGCCGGCGCCGACGAGGTCGCGCGAGGC
Source organism: Pseudomonadota bacterium (assembly GCA_023391905.1). Taxonomy (GTDB): domain Bacteria; phylum Pseudomonadota; class Alphaproteobacteria; order Rhizobiales; family Kaistiaceae; genus Kaistia. Next base: position 17,613 of record JAEWAD010000188.1, read on the forward strand.
ATCACGGCTTCCGGCGGCAAGGCAATCGGACTTGAATGCAATGTCACGGACGAAGCGCACCGCGCGGCGGTGATCGACGCGGCGCTCAAGTCGTTCGGGAAGATCACGATACTGGTCAACAACGCCGGCGGTGGCGGACCCAAGCCCTTCGACATGCCGATGCGCGACTTCGAATGGGCCTTCGACCTCAACGTTTTCGCCCTGTTCCGCCTGACGCAGCTCGCCGCGCCGCACATGCGGGCCGCCGGCGGCGGCGCGGTTCTCAACATCTCGTCGATGGCCGGCGAGAACAAGAATGTCCGCATGGCCTCCTATGGCGCGTCGAAGGCGGCGGTCAACCACCTCACCCGCAACATCGCCTTCGACCTCGGCCCGATGAGAATTCGCGTCAACGCCATCGCGCCGGGTGCCACCAAGACCGACGCCCTGATGAAGGTCCTGACGCCCGATATCGAGAAGACCATGCTGAAGCACACCCCGCTCGGCCGTCTGGGCGAAGTCCAGGACATCGCCAACGCCGCGCTGTTCCTCTGCTCGCCAGCAGCGGCCTGGGTCAGCGGCCAGATCCTGACGGTGTCCGGCGGCGGCGTGCAGGAACTCGACTAGCAGCACGACCGCCCCCGCCTCCCGCCCCGTGACGCTCTCCGCGCTGCGCCCTTTGCCACTCCAACGACCGCAACCCAAGGGTGCCGGCGCGGCATGGACAACCGAACGAGCCAGGCCCTAGGATCGTCGCGGGACGCTTGATCGTGACGCGCCGGGGCCCCACTCCGCCCCTGTCCGTTCCGGTCGACGTCCAGTCGCGTGGCTTGGGGGGCTCGAGTGGCGCACGATCATTCTGGCAGCATCGATCTGATCTACGAGGCGGCATTCGTTCCAGACAACTGGAGCAAGGTCCTCGACCGGATGGCCCGGGACATCGGCGCCGAAGGTACCGTGCTCTTCAACTCGAGGGCCGCGTCCACGCGCTGGCTGGCATCCGACGGCATCATGGATCTGATCGACCGCATCGTCGCGGAGGACTGGACCAGTCGCAATCCGCGGGCCGCACGCCTGCTGGCCGCGCAGCACCACGGATTCCTGGATGAAGCCGACGAATTCAGCGACGAGGACTACAACAGCCTCCCGATCTACACGGAGCTGATGCAGCCCTGCGGATACGGATTTGGCGCGGCGACGGCGATCCTGGCGCCGAGCGGCGACAATCTCGTTTTCTCGGTCGAGAAGAAGAGAGCGAAAGGGCCCGTCGGCCGGGCGGGGATTGCCCATCTCGACGCCTTGCGACCGCATCTCGCGCGCGCCGCCATGATGTCCAGCCGGCTGGAGTTCGAACGCATTCACGCCGCCGTGCAGGCGTTGAGGATGACCGGATTGCCGGCCGCCGCGCTCGGCGAAGAGGGTCGGGTTCTCGCCGCCAACGACCAGATGGAAGCGTTCGGCACGCAGATCGCCTTCGCGGCCCATGACCGGCTTCGCTTCCGCAATGCCGATGCGCAGAATCATCTGGACACGGCGCTGACGCGTCTCCGTTCGGGCCAGGTCCCGGCCTTCAAGGCGAGCCGCTCCTTCCCGTTGCCAGGCACCGAAGAGGCCCCGCCGGCCGTGGTGCATCTGCTCCCGGTCCGCGGCAATGCACGTGACATCTTTGCGCGCGCCGCCTTTTTCCTCGTCGTGACTCCGATCGACACGGCCAGCGTGCCGACGGCCGAGCTGATCGCAGGACTGTTCGACCTGTCTCCCGCCGAAGCGCGGATTGCCCGCGCGCTTGCCGCGGGCGAAACCATCGCGGGGGCCGCCGCCCGGCTGGGGTTGAGCCCGGAGACGGTGCGCACCCACATCAAGGCGATCTTCGCCAAGACGGGGCTGTCACGACAGGCCGATCTGCTCGCCCTGCTCGCCCGCGTCCCCTCGCTTCCCTAGCGCCGACGGCGCGGCGTCGGCCTAAACCTCAGAGCGCCACAAGCGCCTCTGCCACTTCCGACTCGCTCTCATATCGACGGGCTGCCACCTGCGCCGCCATGGCGATTTCGACGAGCATGTCGATGTGGCTCGCCGTGTGCTGAGCCATCACCTGCAGCCGCCAGCGGCAGCTGTTCCGCGAGACGGCGGGATACTCGACCAGGTTCACGATGGCGCCGTTTTCGAGCGCATAGCGGGTGGCGAGGCGCGAGACGGGGCTGTTGCCGAGCACCGCCGGCACGATCGCGCTCGGCTGCCCGAGCACCTGGAAGCCATTCGCCTCGAGCCCGGCGCGCAGCCGCAGGACGTTGCCCATCAATCGGGCCCGGAGCGCGGCCCCCTCCTCGCCATCCACAATGTCCAGCGCCGCCAGCACGATCGCCGCCTGCACTGGCGAAAGCGCATTGGTGAAGGTCAACGGCCCGCAATTGTAACGCAATGCCGGCTTGAGAGCGGGCTCGTTGGTCGCCACGAAGCCCCCATTCGACGCGAAGGTCTTGGAGAAACTCCCCATCACGAGGTCGACCTTGCCGACCATGTCCTGCAGCTCGAGCACGCCCCGCCCCGTCGCCCCCAGCGCGCCGAGATCATGCGCAACATCGACCATCAGCGTCGCATCGTGACGCCGGCAGATCGCCTGCAGCTCGGCGAGATCGGGCACGTCGCTATCCATCGAGAAGACGCCTTCGGTGACGACGAGGATGCCGCAGCGGGTATCGCCGGCGCGAATGCGCTCCAACCGACGCTCCACCGCGATGTTGGAACAGTGCGGGACGCTGTGCACGTTGAGCGTCGCATTGCGTGCCCCTTCCTGCAGGCAGGCATGGGCCAGCACGTCGATCACGACATGATCGCCGCGACGCACCAGCGTCTTGACCAAGCCGTAGCCGGCGCCCCAGCCGGTCGGGAAAACCGTGCAGTCGCGATAGCCCAGAAATGTCGCGAGGCGGCTTTCGAGCGCAATCGAAAGCTCCGTGCTGCCCATCAGCGCCACCGAGCCGGCGCTATGCACCCCGTAAGCGTCGATCGCCCTCTTGGCGGCGGCATGCACCGAGGGATGCGCCGACAGATTGAGGTAGTCCTGTGAGGCGAAGTTGACGCCGGAGCAGAGGCTACCGTCCCGAAGCCTCGCGACCGTTTCTGAACTGACACTGCCCAACGTTGCCTTGGCGTAGGGATCGACCCGGTTAGCCAAACGTTGCTCGTGCCAATCAGAATGACGTCGCCATCTGGCGAGCATTTCGATCCCGTCGTCGAAAAAATCGGCCGTAATGCCTTCGAGGCTGCTGCTATCGATGGAATCGGCAGTGAAATAGCTGGCTTTCATGTGCTCGTTCCGGGGTGTGGGCCAATGGAACTGAATTGGCAGCGCAGGCGCGGATCACGAACCCACGACCTGTGTGCGCCGAAGCTCAGGAGCTGAACCTATCCATGCAGTGCCATGCCACATCACCCGAACGGGTGACGCACAATGCGGCTCGACGCGTCTCGCGGACGGATCGGAACGGTCGCGGCGCCAGCCGGCAGACAGCGCTCTCGCCGCACAGGCCCAAACGAAAAGAGCCCGCTCGAAAGCGGGCTCTTCGTCGGTACTGGTTGCGGGGACCAGATTTGAACTGATGACCTTCAGGTTATGAGCCTGACGAGCTACCGGGCTGCTCCACCCCGCGTCAAGCGCG
>JAEWAD010000213.1 GCA_023391905.1 Pseudomonadota bacterium
GCATGGCGCGCTCGAGCGCCGGGGCGAGCGGATGCGGCTGCGCGTCGGTGTTCAACCGGCCGACCGGCGCGTCGAGATCGTCGAAGGCGAGCTCGTTCATCGCCTGCGCCACCTCGGCGCCGACGCCGAACGCGCCCCAGCCCTCGTCGACCACCAGCAGCCGGTGCGTCTTCGAAACCGATTTCGCCACCGTGCCGACATCGAGCGGCATGATGGTGCGGAGGTCGATCACCTCGGCCTGGATGCCCTCGGCTTGGAGCTTCTCCGCCGCCTCCAGCGCGCGGTGCACCAGCTGGCCTGCCGCGACGATGGTGATGTCGGCGCCTTCGCGGGCGATCCTGGCGAGGCCGAACGGCACCAGATGCTCGCCGGTCGGCACCGCGCCCTTGGTGGCGAACAGCGCCTTCGGCTCCAGCATGATCACCGGGTCGCCGGCCCGGAGCGCAGTCTTCATCAACCCCTTGGCGTCGGCCGGCGTCGAGGGCATGCAGACGATCAGGCCCGGGATGTTGGCCCAGCTCGGATGATAGGTGCCGCTATGATGCGGGCCTGCCGAGCGCACCGCGCCCGAGCCGACGCGCACCACCATCGGCGCGTTCATCTGGCCGTTCGACATGTAGCGCAGCTTCGCCGCCTGCAGCACGATCTGGCCCGCCGCCTCGAACACGAAATCGGCGAACATAAGATCGGCGATGGTTCGGGATCCCGTCGCCGAGGCGCCGATCGCGGCGCCGGTAAAGCCCTGCTCGGAGATCGGCGTGTCGACCATCCGCTTCGGGCCGAACTCGGTCCAGAGGTTCTTGGTGTGGGCGAAGGTGCCGCCGCGCTCGCCCGTGCCCTCGCCGAGATAGAGGATGTTCCGGTCGCGGCGCATCTCCTCGGCGATGCCGTCGCGCACCGCATCGAGCCAGCTCTGCGTCTGGCTTGCCGTCGGCGCTGCCTGCACCAGCGCATCGGCCGGGTTGATCGGCTCGGCATAGACATGCAGCGCCGTCGTCGCGGCGTTCGGCTCCGGCGAATTGCGGGCGAATTCGAGCGACTTCTGCACGACGGCGTCGATCTTCGCGTCGATCGCGTCGAGCTCCGCCGCCGATGCCGTGGCGAAATCATCGACGATGCGGGCGCGCAGCATCCGGATCGGATCGCGCTTCGCCCATTCGTCGACCTCCGCCTGGGTGCGGTAGGTGCCAGTCACCGGGTCGCCCTCGTGATGGCCGACGGTGCGATAGGTCTTCGCCTCGATCAGCGTCGGGCCCTCGCCGGAACGGGCGCGCGCCGTCGCTTCGGCCATCACCTGCCAGACCGCGATGACGTCATTGCCGTCGACGGCGACGCCGGGAATGCCATAGGCCGCCGCGCGGGTGGCGATCTCCGGGTTCAGCGTCGCCGAGGCGAGCGGCGTCGCGGTCGCGTAGAGGTTGTTCTCGCAGACGAAGATCGCCGGCGCCTTCTGGATGCCGGCGAAATTCAAGGATTCGTGGAAGCCGCCATGGTTGGTGGCGCCGTCGCCGAAGAAGGCGACGCCGATGTCGTCGCGGCCCTGGGTGCGGGCCGACATGCCGGCGCCGACGGCGTGGCTGATGCCGGCGGCGACGATGCCGTTGGTGCCGAACAGGCCGACCGAGCGGTCATAGAGATGCATGGTGCCGCCGCGGCCGCCGCAGCAGCCGTCGCGCTTGCCGAACAGCTCGGCCATCAGGATGTTGGGATCCATGCCCTTGGCGAGCGCATGGCCATGGCCGCGATGGGTCGAGGTGATCCAGTCGGCCGGCCTGAGATGCGCGCAGACGCCGACGGCGGTCGCTTCCTCGCCGATATAGAGATGCAGGAATCCGGGCGTCTCGCCCTTGCGGCAGGCGGTCTGCGCCACGCTCTCGAATTTCCGCAGCAGCACCATCTGCTCGTAGAGATCGAGCAGCGCCTTGGCGGTCAGCCCCTTCGGCAGCGCCTTGCCCGGCGCGCTGCGGAAGACCGGGGCGTCGACCTTCGGCGCGCGGATCGTCGGTGTCATCACTTGAGCGCTCATCATTCCTCCCTTTCCCCGCTGTTGACGGGGCGATGCGGCCGCGCGTCCGGACATGGACACCGCATCTAAAATTATAATAGCATGATGTTATGTTATCGGGCGGCGAGTTGCCAAGACCCAATCGGACTCGCCAAGGCCCAATCGACGGTGCGTGCACAGCGTTTGCGGCGGGTTCCACCGAGCCGCGCATCGACAGCCGGGCAGGGATGCCGCAAACAGGACGCCTGCCGCGCCGGCGGCGGAAACAGGGAAGAGGGCCGGGTCAGCGCCGCGAGGCGCCCGGCGGGGGAGGAGAAGACCATGGAGATCGAGATCGCGGGCCGCGCGGCGCGCATCCTTGGCGCGCGCAACGCCGTCGCGGAAAGCGTGGCGGCGGCGCTCGCCGAAAACGGCGCTGTTGTCACCTGGGGCGAGGCCTCCGGCGACGCCGGCACGCCCGACATCCTCGTGCTCTCGCATGCGCTGGCGCCCGACGCGGAAGATCAGCCCGACGCGCTCGCGGCGCGCGCCGAGGCGATCGCGGCCGCCATGGTCGCGCGCGGCTCGGGCCGCATCGTTCATC
>JAEWAD010000400.1 GCA_023391905.1 Pseudomonadota bacterium
ATGCAGCGGCATCACGGCGGCCTTGGCCGCGCCGAAGACGAACATGGCGAGCAACAGCGCCAGCGCGCCGGGTCCGAGCTTGTCGCCGAGGATGCCGCCGGTGCGGAAATCGAGCGTGCCGGCGATCATGCCGGTCCAGACGATCGCCGGGAGAAGCAGAACCATCGAGGCGCCGACCAGCGTCAGGAGATAGACGCGGCCCGCCCGCATCGCCGTCGGACTGCGCTTGTGGGTGACGAGCGGATAGGTCGAAAGCGACAGCAATTCGTAGAAGACGAAGAGCGTGAAGAGATTGCCGGAGAACGCCAAACCCATCGTGGCGAAGATGGCGATGGCGAAGCAGGCGTAGAACGGCGTCTGCCGCGGCTCGTCATTGCCGCGCATGTAGCCGATCGAATAGAGCGAATTGACGATCCAGAGGGTCGAGGCGACGGCGGCGAACAGCATGCCGAGCGGATCGATCCGGAGCGCCAGGTCGAGGCCGGGTGCGACCGAGGCGAGATGCAGCCCGGGCCGCGCGCCTGCCAGCACGGAGGCGAGCAACGCCATCACCGTCGCGAACAGCAGCACCGCGCCGACCAGAGTCGCCGTCTCGCGCAGGTTCGGCCAGCGTCCGAGCAGCGCAATCGCCAGCGTCGCGAGCGCCGGCAGCGCCAGCGACAGCGACAACAATTGCGGATCGCCGAACGGAACAAGCGTCATGGCGCACCTCCGAGCAGAACGCGCGCGGCGGACGCGGCGAGCCCGGCCGGCCATTCGGCGTCGATGCCGAACCAGATCGTGGCGCCGGCGAGGACCCACATCGGCAGGAGCAGCTCGAGCGGCGCCTCGCGGCATTCGCGCGCCGCGGCGGCCGGCTCGCGGAACCACACCACCTCGACGATGCGGCCGACATAGAGCACGGCGAGCAGCGAACTGGCGACGATCAGGATGGCGAGCCAGCCGAGCCCTGCCTCCAGCGCGCCGAGGATCAGGTAGTATTTCGAGACGAAGCCGCTGGTACCGGGCACGCCGATCAGCGCCAGACCGGCGATGGTCAGCGCGGCCACCGTCCAGGGCATGGTGCGGCCGATGCCCGACAATTCGTCCAGCTTGGCCGTGCCGGCGCGATAGACCACGGCGCCGATCGCCATGAAGGCGGCGCCTTTCATCAGGGCGTGGTTGAACAGATGCAGCAGGCCGCCGGTCAGGCCCGTCGGGTTGGCCAGCGCCAGGCCGAGCGTGATGTAGCCGATCTGGCCGACCGAGGAGAGCGCCAGGATGCGCCGCACGTCGTTCTGGAAGATCGCGGCCGCCGACGGGATGAACATCGCCGCCACCGACAGCCCGATCAGGATCGCGCTGATCGGGATCTGCCCGACGTCGACATGGCCGCCGAAGACGGTGAACAGGTAGCGCGCGAGCAGATACACCGCCACCTTGGTCGCCGTCGACGCCAGCAGCACGGTCGCGGCCGAGGGCGCATAGGCGTAGGCGTTGGGAAGCCAGGCATGCAGCGGGAACAGGGCGAGCTTCAGCGCGATGCCGACGACGATGAACGCCTCGGCGACGGTGAGCGCGCGCGACCCCTCCAGGCTCGCCAGCCGCTCGACGATGAGCCCGATATTGAGCGTGCCGGTCGAGAGATAGATCAGCCCGACGCCGATGACATAGAGCGTGGCGCCGATCGTGCCGACGATCAGGTATTGATAAGCCGCCACCAGCGCCCGGCGATCCCGTCCCAGCGCGATCAGCGTGTAGGTCGCCAGCGACGAGATCTCGAGGAATACGAAGGCGTTGAACGCGTCGCCCGTCGCCGCGATGCCGAGCAGGCCGGCAACGCAGAGCAGCAGCATCGTGTAGAACCACGCGACGCGCTCGGGGCTGATTTCGGCCAGGATGCTGCGGCGGGCATAGATCATCGTCAGGAAGGCCATGGTGCTGACGAGCACGACGATGAAGGCGCTGACGGCGTCGATGCGGTATTCGATGCCGAGCTCGGGCGCCCAGCCGCCGACGCGATAGGAGATCAGGCCCTCCGCCTGCACCTGCCAGAGCAGCGCGAAGGCGACCGCCGTCGTCGCGGCGGAGGCGATCAGCGCAACCAGCCAGGCCACGAAGCCGTGCCGCGACAGCGCCGCCAGCACGGCGCCGAGCAGCGGAACGATGATCAGCAGAACAGGCAGATGCGAGGCGATCATGCGGATTTCCGGCCCCGGCCGGGCTTCACGCCGGCCGCCTGCGTGTCGCGGGCCATGATCTCGTCTTCCTCGATCGTGCCGTAGGCCTCCTTGATCCGGACCACCAGCGTGAGGCCGAGCGCGAGCGTGGCGATGCCGACGACGATGGCGGTCAGGATCAGCACGTGCGGCAGCGGGTTGGCATAGACGGCATAGCCGGCGCCGAGGATCGGCGCGGTGCCGCCGATGACCTTTCCGGGCAGGATGTAGAGCAGGTAGACGGAACTCTGGAACATCGACAGGCCGATCAGCTTCTTGACCATGTTGCCGCGCGCGATGACGACATAGAGGCCCGCGACCATCAGGAGGATCGTGGCGAACTGGCTGAAATTCGCGGTCACGAGCGCCCCCGTCCGGCGAAGGCGTAGAAGATCGCGACCATGGTCGAGGAAACCGTGACGAACACGCCGATCTCGACCAGGAACACGCCCCATTCCTGGCCGTGCACGGCGTCATGGGCGAGATGGTCGTAGTCGAGGAAATTGTCGCCGAGGAAGAGGCTGGCGATGCCGACGGCCATGTAGATCAGGACGCCGCCGGGTATCATCACCTCCAAGAGCCGCATCGGCACGATGCGCTGGATGGGGCCGAGCCCGACGATCAGCCCGTACAGGATGACGGCCGCCGCCGCGATGACGCCGGCCTGGAAGCCGCCGCCCGGGCCGTAGTCGCCATGAAACTGGACGTAGAGCGCGAACAGCAGCAGCGGCGCCAGCATGAACTTGGTCGCGACGCGCAGGACGATATCGAACCGCATCAGCTGCCCTCCTTGCCGTTTCCGCGCCGGCGCAACAGCAGCAGCACGCCGATGCCGGCCGTGAACACCACCGTCGTCTCGCCCAGCGTGTCGAAGCCGCGATAGCTCGCGAGCACCGAGGTGACGACGTTCGGAATGCCGGTCTCCGGCACGGAGCGCGCCAGATAGTCCGCACCCTGCTGGTGGATCGGCTGGTCGGGCGAGCCGAATTCGGGCAGATCGCTCAGCCCCCAGACCAGCGCCCCCGCCGTCACCAGCGCCACGACGAGCGGCATGAACTGCCCGTGCACGGGCGGCGCCTCGACGGTGTCGGTGAGATAGAGCGCGCCGAGGAAGAACACCGTCGACACGCCGGCACCCACGGCCGCTTCCGTCATTGCGACGTCGACGGCGTCGAGCACGATGAACAGCGTCGCCATCAGGAAGCTGTAGATGCCGAGCAGGACGACGGCGGCGAACAGGCCGCGCACGCGGACGATGCCGATCGTCACGGCGCAGAGCATCAGCAGGATGACGATCGTGACGCTCTTCTCGATCACGGCTTGCCTCCGCCCGACTTCGCCGCCCGCGCCTCGGTCTTCTTGCGGGGCTTTCCGCCCTCCGCCTTGCCGGCGGCCGCCGGCTTTCCGGCCAGGATCGGCTTGACGCCGGCCTTCAACGCCGCGGCGGCGAGCGCATGCGAGGCGACCGGCCCCATGAAGAACAGGAAGGCGAGCAGGAACAGGAGCTTGACCGTCACCAGCGAGAAGCCGCCGAGGATCACCATGCCGATCAGCATCAGGCCGACGCCGAGCGTGTCACCGACGGAAGCCGCATGCATGCGCGTGAAGAGGTCCGGCATGCGGTTCATGCCGATCGCGCCGACGATCAGGAAGAAGGCCCCTGCGAACAGGAACGCTCCCGCGACGACCTGGGTCACGACCTCCATCATGACTTGTCCGCCTCCGCCTCGGCGCCCAGCGAACCGAGCCGGAAGAACTTCAGCACCGCGAAGATGCCGACATAGTTGAGCAGCGCATAGGTGAGCCCGAGATCGAGGAACTCCGGCCGCCCGGTCAGGAAGCCGAACAGCGCGAGCACGAGGATCGCGGCATTGCCGATCGAGTTGGCGGCGAGCAGCCGATCGAAGGTCGTCGGCCCGCGCAGTGCCCGGACGAGGACAAGCGCCATGGCGGCCAGGACAGCGAACAGCGCCGCGGCGATCATGCGTCCTTCCCCTCGAAACGGGCGACGCGGCGGTCCATCTCGCCGGCCTCGACGTCGTCGGCGCCGGCCTTGGTCAGGGAATGGACGAGAAAGCGGTCGTGCTCGCGGTCGATCGCGACCGTGATCGTGCCTGGCGTGAGCGTGATCGAATTGGCGTAGGTCGCGACGCCGACGGGCGTGCGCGCCGAAACCCTGGTATGGAAGAGCTGCGGCGAAATCGGCAGCTTCGGATCCAGGATGATCCGGGTGACGCCGATCGCCGACTTGACGATCTCGGTCGCGAGCCACGGCCAGTAGGTCAAGGCAGGCGGAAGCCGATCGATCGGGTGTCCTTCCTCGTCGGCGAAACCGAAGCGGTGACCAAGAAGCGCCAGCGCCACAGAGACGAGGGCCCCGGCGGCCACCAGCCAGACTGTGTAGTGGCCCGACAGAAGCAGCCAGAATGCGAACAGGAAGAGCGCGACGCTGACGGTGCGCAGCATGTATTCGTCTCCTCCTCTTGCGGACATCTTGAAAATGGAATGCGCGATTCGATTGCGAGGTCGAGATAAAGCACGATGAGCCGGCCAACCCAAGACAAACCGGACGGAAAATCGCACGACTGCGACAAGGCGTTCGCCAGAGATTGTGAAATCGCCACAAGGGCCTATCTAGGGCTATGACCCGCGCGTTTCCCCGGTATATCTGCAGCCAGGCCGACCTGAGGCTCAGGAGCGAATATGACCACCACCGACCGCACCAAGATCGAGAAGACCGACGCCGAATGGCGGGAGGAGCTGACGCCGGAGCAGTATGCCGTCACCCGGCAGCACGCCACGGAACGACCCGGCACCGGCCCCTATCTGCACGAGAAGCGGGACGGCCTCTACACCTGCGTCGCCTGCGGCGCGCCGCTCTTCCGCTCCGAGACCAAATATGAATCGGGCAGCGGCTGGCCGAGCTTCTTCGCGCCCGTCGACGACACCGCGATCGGTGAAACCACGGATCGCACGCACGGCATGGTGCGGACGGAGATCCACTGCGCCAGCTGCCAGGCCCATGTCGGCCACCTCTTCCCGGATGGCCCGCAGCCGACCGGCCTGCGCTACTGCACCAACGGCACGGCGCTCAAGCTGAAGACCGACGACGGCAGCGCGGCCTGAACCGCCCCTGACCGATCGACCACGCCGGCGGTGCGCCGTCCTCGACGGCGCCTTCGGCTGCGCATTGAATGCCGCCATCCCCGGCAGTACCAATATCCGCCTCAACTCGGGCGGCGCCTTCTACGCCGCCCCGTGATCCTCCCGCAGGAGCCAGCATTCCCGTGAACCCGCCGATCGCCGCCAAGCGCCCCGTGACCTCCACCCAACACGGCGTCACCCGCACCGACGACTATGCCTGGCTCCGCGCCGACAACTGGCAGGAGGTGATGCGCGATCCGAGCGTGCTGGCGTCCGATATCCGCGCCTATCTCGAGGCGGAAAATAGCCACACCGACGCGGCGATGGCCGATACGGAGGCGCTGCAGGCAACCTTGTTCGCCGAGATGCGCGGGCGGATCAAGGAAGACGATTCCTCCGTTCCCTCGCCCGACGGCCCCTTCGCCTACGCCATGCGCTTCACCGAGGGCGCCGAGCAGCCGATGGTGGTGCGCACGCCGCGCGAGGGCGGCGTGGAAACGCTCCTGCTCGACGGCAACAAGCTGGCCGAGGGCCGCGCCTATCTCCGCCTCGGCAGCGCCGACCACAGCCCCGACCACAAACTCCTCGCCTATGCCTATGACGACAAGGGCTCGGAGTACTACACGCTCCATGTGCGCGACATCGCGAGCGGCGACGACCTTGCCGATACGATCGAGGCGACGACCGGCGGCGGCGTCTGGGCGGCCGACAGCCGGACGCTGTTCTATACCGTGCTCGACGACAACCACCGCCCCTGCCGCGTCTACCGCCATGTCGTCGGCACGCCGCCGAGCGAGGACGTGCTGGTGTTCGAGGAGCAGGATCCCGGCTTCTTCCTCGGCGTCGGCCAGACCCAGTCGTCGCGATACATCCTGATCGATAGCCACGACCACGAGACGTCCGAGATCCACCTGCTCGACGCCGAGGATCCGACCGGCACGCCGCAACGGATCGCGGAGCGGAAGACGGCGGAGGAGTACTCCGTCGATCATAGCGGCGACACGCTCTACATCCTCACCAACGCCGGCGGCGCCGAGGACTTCAAGATCGTCACCGCGCCGGTCGAAGCGCCGGGCCGCGAGAACTGGAAGGATCTCGTTCCGCACACTCCCGGCACGCTGATCCTCGGCATGACCGTCTACAAGGACTTCATGGTTCGGCTGGAGCGGTTCGCCGGCCTCCCCCGCATCATCGTCCGTGCGCTCGCGACCGGCGAGGAGCATGCGATCGCCTTCGACGAGGAGGCCTATTCGCTCGGCATGGGCGACGGCTACGAGTTCGACACCACGACGCTGCGCTTCACCTATTCGTCGATGACGACGCCGTCGCGCGTCTATGACTACGACATGGCGACGCGCGAGCGGGTCCTGCGCAAGGAGGAGGAGATCCCCTCCGGCCACAACCCGGCCGACTACGTGACGCGCCGCGTCTTCGCGCAGGCCGCGGATGGCGAGACGGTGCCGGTGTCGCTGCTCTACCACAAGGACACCAAGCTCGACGGCAGCGCGCCCTGCCTGCTCTACGGCTATGGCGCCTACGGCATCACCATCCCCGCCTCGTTCTCGATCTCGCGCCTGTCGCTGGTCGATCGCGGCTTCGTCTATGCCATCGCCCATATCCGCGGCGGCAAGGACAAGGGCTTCCGCTGGTACACCGACGGGCGGCGCGAGAAGAAGACCAATACCTTCAAGGACTTCATCGCCGCCGGTGAATATCTGGCGAGCGAAGGCTACACGTCGCGCGGGAAGATCGTCGCCTGGGGCGGTTCGGCCGGCGGCATGCTGATGGGCGCCGTCGCCAACATGCAGCCGGACCTGTTCGGCGGCATCATCGCCGAGGTTCCGTTCGTCGATGTGCTCAACACCATGCTCGACGACACGCTGCCGCTGACGCCGCCGGAATGGCCGGAATGGGGCAACCCGATCGAGAGCGCCGCCGACTACGCGGTGATCGCCGCCTATTCGCCCTATGACAATGTCGACGCCCACGCCTATCCGCCGATCCTGGCGATCGGCGGCCTGACCGACCCGCGCGTGACCTACTGGGAGCCGGCGAAATGGGTCGCCAAGCTTCGCGAAAAGAAGACGGGTGACGCGCCGCTGCTGCTCAAGACCAACATGGACGCCGGCCATGGCGGCGCGGCCGGCCGCTTCGACCGGCTGAAGGAGACGGCGTTCTCGACCGCCTTCGCCATCAAGGTCGCGGGCTGATCTTTTCTCGCACGAACACTGGCGGCGCTTGACTTCGTCCGGCGCCGCCGCACCTTTATCGACAGCATCAATCGGGGTGATGTCGATGAAAAGGCTGGCTGCAATCACACTCCTGTCCGCCGCTCTCGCGGCGGCGCCGCCGGCGACGGCCGGGGCACAGGTCTTCTTCGGCCTCTCCTACGGGCAGAACGTGTCCGAGGGCGACTGCAAGGGGCTCGCCGCCAAGATCGGGCCGCGCAAGGTCTGGTTCTCGCGCTTCTCCGGCTCGAAGCCGGATGTCTGGGATCGCGGCCTCGAGCCCGCCTGGGGCGTCGGCTGCTTCCGCACCCAGAAGGAATGCAAGCGCTGGCTCTACAACACCCAGTCGGAATGGCCCCGGCTGATGAACTTCACCTTCTGCAAGCAGGGCCTGCCGGCAAAGTACTGACGGACTCCGCCGCAATCCGATTGTGGCGCATCGGAACCATCCCCTCCGCCGCGATCCCCTCCCCCTTGTGGGGAGGGAGAAGAAAAAACCCCGGCGCGAGGCCGGGGTTTCCGTATCCGATCGAGAAAGCGGATCAGGCCTTCTCGTAGAGCTCCAGGACGTAGTCCCAGTTGATCAGGCTGTCGACGAACGCCTCGAGATACTTCGGGCGGGCGTTGCGGTAGTCGATGTAGTAGGAGTGCTCCCAGACGTCGACGCCGAGGATCGGGGTCGCGCCGTGGACGAGCGGGTTCTCGCCGTTCGGGGTCTTGGAGATGGCGAGCTTGCCATCCTTGACCGAGAGCCAGGCCCAGCCCGAACCGAACTGCGTCGTGCCGGCGGCGATGAAGTCGGTGCGGAACTTGTCGTAGCCGCCGAGGTCGGAATCGATCGCCGCCTGCAGCTTGCCGGGCAGCTTCTTGCCGCCGCCGTCCTTCTTCATCCAGTTCCAGAAGTGAAGGTGGTTGTAGTGCTGGCCGGCATTGTTGAAGAGGCCGGCGTTCTTGCCGTAGCTCTCCTTGACGATGTCCTCGAGGCTCTTGCCCTCAAGGCCCGAGTCCTTCAGCAGGTTGTTGCCGTTGGTGACATAGGCCTGATGGTGCTTGTCGTGGTGATACTCCAGCGTCTCCTTCGACATGAAGGGCGCGAGCGCCTCGTAGTCATAGGGCAGCGGCGGAAGTTCGAAAGCCATGGGGGACTCCTATCGGCCATGTCGGTTGTTTGAGGCACGCGAGAAAACGGTGCCCCGGCGGGAAGGTTCCGCACGCAACATAGGCAGCGCCACCGCGTCCGGCAACTCGTCTGCGGGCCGATGCACAATCAAAGGTATGCGAATTTCGCGCGGCAGCATGGGCCTGAAACGGCATGCGCGCCCGGCCGCCCGGGACGCCATCATTTTTGCGTGACGATTTTCCCCTCCGACTTGCCTCCGTCATGTTTAGCAGGAAGACTTAGAATGTTTCCGAACACCACGACGGAGGACAGTCGATGCGTTTCAAGATCATTCTGGCCGGACTAGCGCTTTCGCTCGGCGCGCTGACGGCGGCACACGCCGCCGATCCGCTGGCCGAACGGCAGGCGCTCATGAAGCAGAACGCGGCCGCCGCCAAGACGATCTTCCAGATGGTGCAGGGCAAGGAGCCCTTCGACGCCGCGGCGGCACAGGCCGCCTTCGAGAAGATCGCGGCCGACATGAAGACGTTCCCGTCGCTGTTCCCCGAGGGTTCGGACCAGGGCAAGACCACCGCGTCGCCGGCGATCTGGCAGGACAAGGCCGCCTTCGAGGCGCTCGCCGCCAAGCTCGGCACCGATGCGGCGGCCGGCGCCGCCGCGGCTTCGGGTGGTCTCGACGCCATCAAGGCTTCCGCCACGGCGGTCGGTGGCGGCTGCCAGAGCTGCCACGAGAAGTTCCGCATCAAGAAAAGCTGACCGGTGCGCATTCGTACCGCCGCCATTCCAGTCATCGCCGTCGCGGCTCTCGCCGCGGTGGCATTCTGGGTCCTGACCGCGCCGCAGCCGCTGGACGCCTCCGTGCTGCCCGACAAGCCGGGCGACGCCGCGAAGGGCGAAAGGCTGTTCTGGGCAGGAGGTTGCGCCTCCTGCCACGCCGCGCCCGGCGCCAAGGACGACGACCTCCTGAAGCTCTCGGGCGGTGTCGCGATCGCCTCGCCCTTCGGCACGTTCCATGCGCCAAATCTCTCGCCCGACAAGACGCACGGCATCGGCGACTGGAGCACGCTCGACTTCGTCAACGCCATGAAGCGCGGCCTGGCGCCGGACGGATCGCATCTCTATCCGGCCTTTCCCTACACCTCCTACCAGCGCATGACGGTGCCGGACCTGGTCGACCTCAAGGCCTATCTCGACACGTTGCCGGCGGACGCGACGGCCAACAAGCCGCACGAGCTCCCCTTCCCCTTTTCGATCCGGCGCGGCGTCGGGCTCTGGAAGAAGCTCTATCTCGATGGCGAGACCTTCAGCCCCGATCCGGCGAAGAGCGAGCAGGTCAACCACGGCGCCTATCTGGTCGAGGGGCCGGGCCACTGCAACGAGTGCCACACCCCGCGCACCGCGCTAGGCGGGCTGCAAATGAGCCACGCGCTCGGCGGGGCGCCGGATCCGAGCGGCAAGGGCCGCGTGCCCGACATCACGCCCGGCCCCGGCGGCATCGGCGACTGGACGGAGGGCGACATCGCCAACGCGCTCGAGACCGGCTTCACGCCGGATTTCGACTCGATTGGCGGCACCATGGCCGAGGTCCAGCGCAACATGGCGAAGCTGCCGGCCGAGGACCGCGAGGCGATCGCCGCCTATCTCAAGCAGGTCGCGCCGGTGACGGCGACGGAGGCGAAATAGGCCGGAGCTGAGTCTTGGCCTGGCCTCTGATTTCGAATGACGCCACCACGATCGGCCATCGAAACTCGATCATCATCCTGAGGTGCCCGGCGAGGCCGGGCCTCGAAGGAGGGCCCAGGAAGCGCGCCCCTGACGGAGGCAAGGCGGGTTCCGCCGGACCTCTGGCTGCTGCTGCGAATGGAAGCGTCCCGCTGGACCCTCCTTCGAGGCTTCGCTCACGCGAAGCACCTCAGGATGAGGGCGGAGGCAGTTGATCGACTTCAAGGTAGAGGCAGCGGTCGGGATAGGGCCTCCCGGCCCCGTCCCTCACGCCTCGGGCGGCAATCTCACCGCTCGGTCGGGCCGATCCATTTCGCCAGCGCGACCGGCTCGTAGCGGTCATAGCGGTCGAGCAGCGAGACCGGGTTGTCGTCGACGATCAGCATGTCGCGGTGCTCGGCCCGCACGAAGCCGGCCTCGACCGTGTGATCGAGGAAGCCCTGCAGCTGGTCGTAGAACCCGGCGACGTCGAGCAGGCCGACGGGCTTGCGGTGATAGCCGAGCTGGGCCCAGGTCCAGATCTCGAACAACTCCTCCAGCGTGCCGAGGCCGCCCGGCAGCGCCACGAAGCCGGTCGAGAGATCGGCCATCATCTGCTTGCGCTCGTGCATGGAGCCGACGACATGCAGCTCCGTCAGCCCCGGATGGGCGATCTCCTTGTCGCGCAGCGCCGTCGGGATGACGCCGATCGCCTCGCCCCCCGCCATCAGCACCGCGTCCGCGACCGCGCCCATCAGGCCGACCTTGGAGCCGCCATAGACGAGCGTCGCGCCGCGCAGCGCGATCGCGCGGCCGAGCGCGATCGCCGCGTCGCGATAATCCGGCCGGTAGCCGGCGCTCGAACCGCAGAAGACGCAGATCTTCACGAGGCCCCCTCCTCCGACAGCTCCGACAGGATGCGGGCCCAGGAGCGGATGCCGCCATGGAAGCTCGACAGATCGTACTTCTCGTTCGGCGAATGGATGCGGTCGTTCTCCTGCGCGAAGCCGACCATCAGCGCGTCGAGGCCGAGCACCTCCTTGAAGTCGCCGGCGACCGGGATCGACCCGCCCGAACCGACGGTGACGCACTCATGGCCCCACTCGGCGGTCAGCGCGGCGCGCGTCTTGACCAGCGCCGGATTGTCGGCCGGCAGGCGGATGCCCGGCGAACCGCCATGCGGGGTGAACTCGACCGTGCAGTCGGCCGGCAGCTTCGACCGCACATAGGCGCGGAAGGCGGCGCGGATCTTGTCCGGGTCCTGCTTGTCGACGAGGCGGAACGAGACCTTGGCGGAAGCCTGCGAGGCGATCACCGTCTTGAAGCCCTTGCCGGTGTAGCCGCCGATGATGCCGTTGACCTCGCAGGTCGGCCGCGCCCAGATCTTCTCGAGCACGCTGCGATCGATCTCGCCGGCCGGGACGGAGAGGCCGACCTCGGCAAGGAACTCCTCGGGATCGAAGCCGAGCGACTGCCATTGCTGGCGGACGCTGTCCGGCACCTCGCCGACGCCGTCATAGAAGCCCGGCAGGGTGACGCGGCCATTGGCGTCGCGCAGGCCGTCGAGGATCGACACCAGCACATGGATCGGATTGCGCGCCGCGCCGCCATACATGCCCGAATGCAGGTCGCGCGAGGCGGCGGTGATGGTGATCTCCTCGCCGACGAGGCCGCGCAGCATCGTCGTCACCGCCGGCGTCTGGCGATCCCACATGTTCGTGTCGCAGACGAAGGCGAAATCCGCCTTCAGCTCGTCCTTGTTGGCCCGCATGAACGGCACGAGATTGGCGCCGCCGGATTCCTCCTCGCCCTCCAGCAGGATGGAGACGGGAATCGGCAGCTTGCCCGTGACCGCCTTCCAGGCGCGGAACGCCTCGATGAAGGTCATCAGCTGGCCCTTGTCGTCCGACGTGCCGCGGGCGACGATCTGCTTGGTGCCGTCCGCCGCGGTGACGATCTTCGGCTCGAACGGCGCCGTGTCCCAGAGCTCGATCGGATCGACCGGCTGCACGTCGTAATGGCCGTAGAACAGCGCGCGCGGGCCCTTGCCGCCATCCTGGTGGCCGACGACCATCGGATGGCCGGGTGTCGGACGGGCGCTGGCGTCGAAGCCGATCGAGGCGAGATCGGCGGCGATCAGCTCGGCCGCGTCGCGACAGGCGCCGGCATAGGCCGGGTCGGTCGAGATGCTCTCGATCCGGATCAGCTTGAACAGCCGCTCCAGGCTGTTCTCCAGATCGGCGTCGATATGGGCGAGAACGTCGGCAAGGCGGTCGGACACGGCGGGCTCCGGGAGGTGAGCGCGCGCAGGCACGCGCGGAAACGGTTCTGATACGCCTGCATCCTGGAAAAGAAAAGGCAAGGACTGGTTGACGCTGCGAGCACCGAACGACGGCTTGCATGTCGGAGTTCCAAAGCCCACCTTACAAACTGTACAAATTGCCTGACCCGCGCCTGCGGGCGATCTTTCCCTAGGAAACACCGCATGAAGCTCTACTACGCCCCCGGCGCCTGCTCGCTGTCGCCGCATATCGCGCTGCGCGAAGCCGGCCTTCCCTTCACGATGGAAAAGGTCGACCTGCGCGCCAAGGCGACGGAAACCGGCGCCGACTACAAGGCGATCAATCCGCGCGGCTACGTGCCGGCGCTGCAGCTCGAGGACGGTCGCGTGGTCGCGGAAGGCCCGATCATCGTGCAGGTGATCGCCGACCTGGCGCCCGAGAAGGCGCTGGCGCCCGCGCTCGGCTCGGAAGCGCGCTACCAGCTGATGGACTGGCTCGCCTTCATCTCGACCGAGCTGCACAAGGGCTTCAGCCCGTTCTTCAATCCCGCGGTCAACGACGAGGCCAAGGCGAGCTTCAAGGAGCGCCTGATGATGCGCCTCGGCTACATCGCCGATGAGCTGGGCGACAAGCCCTACCTGATGGGCGAGAATTTCAGCGTCGCCGACGGCTATCTCTTCACCGTGCTGCGCTGGGCCAAGGGCTTCAAGTTCGAGCTCGGCCCGACGCTCGACGCCTATTTCGACCGCGTCGCGGCCCGCCCGGCGGTCAAGGCGGCGCTCGAGGCCGAAGGCCTGCTCAAGGCCGCCTGAACCGGCCCCGAGACTCCCTGAAAACGAAATCCCCGGAGCCTTCGCCCCGGGGATTTTTTTGTGCCGCGCCGCGATGCGCGTTCAGCGGACGCGCAGGATGCTGCCCAGCACGCCGCGCACGATGGAGCGGCCAACCGAGCCGCCGATCGAGCCGGCGACGCTCTTGCCGATATTGGCGGCAACGTCGCCCGCCACCTTGTTGGTGACGGTCCGCGTCACGTCGCGCGCCACGCGCTGGGTCGCCGTGAACCGTTCGCCGCGCTTCTTGTTGGTGCCGAGCAGCGAGCCGAGGATCGAGCCGACGTCGAAGCCACCCGACTCCGGCGCGGCGCCGGCCTCGCCCTCCGCCGCCGCGGCCTGCGCCTGCTGCTGGCCGAGGATCTCGTAGGCGGACTCGCGATCGACCGTCTTGTCATAGGCCATGCCGACCGGGCTGGTGGCGATGATCTGCGCCCGCTCGGCAGGCGTCACCGGCCCGATGCGCGAGGACGGCGGACGGATGAAGGTGCGCGCGACCATGCTCGGCACGCCCTTCGGCTCCAG
Source organism: Pseudomonadota bacterium (assembly GCA_023391905.1). Lineage (GTDB taxonomy): Bacteria > Pseudomonadota > Alphaproteobacteria > Rhizobiales > Kaistiaceae > Kaistia. Next base: position 14,029 of record JAEWAD010000400.1, read on the forward strand.
CGTCGAGACCAGCGCCTCGCCGACGGCGAGCTGGGTGATGACGTCCATCGTCTTGAAGGCCGGGTTGGGCCGGAACGTGTCGGCGGCGACCTTCACCGCCTTCTGGTCGCGCGGGGTATAGGCGCGCAGCGCGTGCTGGACGCGGTTGCCGAGCTGCGACAGCACGCTGTCCGGCACGTCGAGCGGATTCTGGGTGACGAAATAGACGCCGACGCCCTTCGAGCGGATCAGCTTCACCACCTGCTCGACTTTTTCGAGCAACGCCTTCGGCGCCTCGTCGAACAGCAGATGCGCCTCGTCGAAGAAGAACACGAGACGCGGCTTGGCCGGATCACCGACCTCGGGCAGGACCTCGAACAGCTCCGACAGCAGCCAGAGCAGGAAGGTGGCGTAAAGGCGCGGCGACTGCATCAGCTTGTCGGCGGCAAGCACGTTGACCATGCCGCGGCCGTCGATCGTGGTGCGCATCAGGTCGGCGATGTTGAGCGCCGGCTCGCCGAAGAAGGCGTCGCCGCCCTGGTTCTCCAGCACCAGCAGCTGGCGCTGGATGGCGCCGACCGAGGCCTTGGTGACGTTGCCGTACTTCGCCTGGATCTGGTCGGCGTTCTCGGCCATGAAGCCGAGCATGGCGCGCAGGTCCTTGAGATCGAGCAGCAGCAGGCCCTGTTCGTCGGCGACGCGGAAGGCGATGGTGAGCACGCCCTCCTGGGTGTCGTTCAAATTCATCAGCCGCGCCAGCAGCAGCGGCCCCATCTCGCTGACCGTGGTGCGGATCGGATGGCCCTGCTGGCCGAACAGGTCCCAGAAGATCGTCGGGCAGGCGCTGAACTTGTATTCGTCCTGGAAGCCGAGCTCCTCGGCCCGCTTCATCAGGAAGTCCTGCGGCGTGCCGGCCTCGGCGATGCCGGAGAGATCGCCCTTGATGTCGGCGCAGAAGACGGGAACGCCGGCGTCCGAGAAGCCCTGCGCCAGCACCTGCAGCGTCACCGTCTTGCCGGTGCCGGTGGCGCCGGTGACCAGTCCATGCCGGTTGGCGAGGCCGAGCAGGAGGTATTCCGGCTTGTCGCTGGTCCCGAGATAGATCTTGTCCGCTTGCAGCATCGACATCGAGCATTCCTCTGGCGTCATCCCTTCCTGACATCGAAGGGCTTTGGCGACCTTATAGGACTGAAATCCGCCCGTGCAATCTACCGATTGCCGTCCCGGCCGACGAGATGGCTTGCCATAGCGGAAGGCACAAGCGAACATCCCGGCCTAGACTTCAAACACTTGGGATTCGCTCAGGAGAGTTCGAGAATGTCTTACCCGATCAAGGATATCGAGGGCATCGGCCCCGTCTTCGCCGAGAAACTCACCGCCGCCGGCATCAAGACGACGGGCGCACTGCTCGAGCAGGCGAAGGATCCGAAGGGACGCAAGGCGGTCGCCGAGAAATCGGGCATCGACGAACAGAAGATCCTGAAATGGGCCAACATGGCCGACCTGATGCGGATCAAGGGCGTCGCCGAGGAATATTCCGAGCTGCTCGAGGCGGCCGGCGTCGACACGGTCAAGGAACTGAAGACCCGTCGCGCCGACAACCTCACCGCCAAGATGACCGAGATCAATGCGACCAAGAAGCTGGTCCGCCAGCTGCCGGCGGAAAAGCTGGTCGAAAGCTGGATCGAGCAGGCGAAGGCGCTGCCGCCGATGCTGACTTACTGACCCGGCGGGACCGCCACCCCGACCAACACCCGAAAGCGCCGGCATGTCTGCCCGGCGCTTTTCTGTTTGGCGGTCCCCCATGCTAGCGGCCCCCTTGCGGTCGCCGCCCCGGAAGGCGGGGCTTCCTCCGGAGCGGCGCCTTGGCAC
>JAEWAD010000406.1 GCA_023391905.1 Pseudomonadota bacterium
GCTGTGGACCGTGCAGATCTCGTTCACGGACTCGAAGCTGCTTCCGTCGATGAACTTCATCGGCATCCGGCAGTACGAGCGCCTGTTCACGACGTCGCGCTGGATCATCTCGCTGGAGAACATGGTCATCTTCGGGATCGGCCTGATCCTGGTCTGCCTTGTCCTCGGTTTCCTGATGGCGGCAGCGCTCGACCAGAAGATCCGGTTCGAGAACACGTTCCGTACGATCTTCCTCTATCCCTACGCCATGTCGTTCATCGTCACCGGCCTCGCCTGGCAGTGGATCCTCAATCCGACGCTCGGCGTGCAGCAATATGTGCGCAATCTCGGCTGGACCGACTTCCGCTTCGACTGGATCATCCAGAACGACCGCGCGATCTACGTCGTCATCATCGCCGGCGTCTGGCAGGCCTCGGGCCTCGTCATGGCGCTGATGCTGGCGGGCCTCCGCGGCATCGACCAGGAGCTCTGGAAGGCGGCGCGCGTCGACGGCATCCCCGCCTGGCGCGTCTATCTCAACATCATCGTGCCGATGCTGCGGCCGACCATCATCACTTCGGTGGTGCTGCTCTCGCTCGCCGTGGTGCGCGTCTACGACCTCGTCATCGCGCTGACCGGCGGCGGTCCCGGCATCTCCTCGGAAGTCCCGGCCAAGTTCATCCTCGACTACCTGTTCGGGCGCTCGAACATCGGCCTCGCCACGGCGGCCTCGTCGGTGCTGCTGGTCATCGTCCTCGTGATCATCACGCCCTGGCTCTACTACGAATATTTCCGGCCCGAGCGCGCCAAGGGAGGCAAGTGATGCTGCAGGCGACACCCACTCCCGCCACCGCGGCGGCCATGTCCGGCCCCTCCGGCCCACGGCCGCGCTCGGTCACCGCCGGCCGCGTCGGGCTCTATGCCTTCCTCTTCTTCGCGGCGCTCTTCTTCCTGCTGCCGATGTACGTGATGATCGTCACCTCGCTGAAGACGATGGGCGAGATCCGCATGGGCAACATCTTCTCGTTGCCGTCCGAGATGACGATCGAGCCCTGGATCCAGGCCTGGAATTCCGCCTGCACCGGCTTGAACTGCAGCGGCATCAAGGTCGGCTTCTGGAACTCGGTCCGCATCCTGATCCCGAGCGTGATCCTGTCGATCTTCGTCGGCTCGCTCACCGGCTATGCGCTGTCGCTGTGGCGGGTGAAGGGGGCGAACCTGCTCTTCGCCGTGTTGCTGCTCGGCGCCTTCCTGCCCTATCAGGTGTTCATCTACCCGCTGGTGCGCATGTATTCGACGGTCGGCATCTACGGCACGATGACGGGCATCGTCGTCACGCACATCATCTTCGGCCTGCCGCTGATGACGCTCTTGTTCCGCAACTACTATGCGAGCCTGCCGATCGAGCTGTTCAAGGCGGCCCGCGTCGACGGCGGCGGCTTCTTCCAGATCTTCTTCCGGCTGATGCTGCCGATGTCGACACCGATCGTCATCGTCGCCTGCATCCTGCAGGTCACCGGCATCTGGAACGACTTCCTGTTCGGCGTGATCTTCGCCGGTCGCGACAACCTGCCGATGACCGTGCAGCTGAACAACATCGTCAATTCGACCCAGGGCGAGAAGCTCTACAACGTGAACATGGCGGCGACGATCCTGACCGCCCTCGTTCCCCTCGTCGTCTATTTCATATCGGGACGCTGGTTCGTGCGCGGTATCGCCGCCGGCGCCGTGAAGGGATAAGCCATGGCCACCGTCTCCATCCGTGACCTTGAAATCGAGTTCGGCAACCTCAAGGTCCTGAAGAACCTCGATCTCGAGATCGAGCAGGGCGAATTCATCGTGCTGCTCGGCCCCTCCGGCTGCGGCAAGTCCACCCTGCTCAACGCCGTCGCCGGCCTGCTCGACATCTCGGCCGGCCAAATCTGGATCGGCGGCAAGAACGTCACCTGGGAGGAGCCGAAGGACCGCGGCATCGGCATGGTGTTCCAGTCCTACGCGCTCTATCCGCGCATGACGGTGACCGGCAATCTCTCCTTCGGCCTCAAGATGGCCAAGACGCCGAAGGCCGAGATCGACAAGCGCGTCGCCCGCGCCGCCGAGATCCTGCAGATCCAGCCGCTCCTGAACCGCCGCCCGGCCGAGCTTTCCGGCGGCCAGCGCCAGCGCGTCGCGATCGGCCGCGCCTTGGTCCGCGACGTCGACGTCTTCCTGTTCGACGAGCCGCTCTCCAACCTCGACGCCAAGCTGCGCACGGAGCTGCGCGTCGAGCTGAAGCGCCTGCACCAGGGCCTCGGCTCGACCATGATCTACGTCACGCACGACCAGATCGAGGCGCTGACGTTGGCCGACCGCATCGCCGTGATGAATGGCGGCGTGATCCAGCAGCTCGCCTCGCCCAAGGAGATCTATCGCCGGCCGCTCAACCGTTTCGTCGCCGGCTTCGTCGGCTCGCCCTCGATGAACTTCGTCGACGGCACGCTCGTCGTCGAGGAGGGGCGCGCGACATTCAAGCTCAAGGACGGCCGCATCGTCGATCTCGCCGGCTACGAATTCGTCGCCCCGCCCGAGCACGGCCGCCCGGCGACGCTCGGCATTCGTCCCGAGCAGATCGACCTCGAGAAGCGCGAGCCGAACGCCACCACCATTCCCGTCAACCTGACGCTGGTCGAACCGATGGGCGCCGACAGCCTGGTCTGGGGCGACGTCGCCGGCACGCAGTTCTCCGTCCGCATCGACGGCGACGCGCATGTCGACACGCCGTCGGTGGTTGACGCCTGGTTCGAGCCCGCGCAGGCTTCGGTCTTCGATCTGGCGACCGGCGCCAGGCTCTGATCTTTCGCTTTCCTTCCCCTGGGCCCACGGTTTCGGGCCATTCCCGCCGAACCCGCAAGAAAGACATTCGCATGTCGAAGCATAAGATCTCGTTCCAGCTCTACTCCGCCCGCAACTTCCCGCCGCTGGAAACGATCCTCGAGGGCCTCGCCAAGATCGGCTATGACGCCGTCGAGCCCTATTACCCGCTCTATGGCGAGGACCCGGCCGGCTACCGCAAAAAGGTGGATGCCGCCGGCCTCGTCACGCCGACCTTCCATGCGCCGATCGACGGCGTGACCGGCGAGACCAACCGCTTCATCGACATCGCCAAGACGATCGGCGCCCAGACGATCGTCATCCCCTATCTCGTCGCCGAGCAGCGCCCGACCGACGTCGATGGCTGGAAGAAGCTGCATGAGACGATCGCCGTGGCGGCCGAAAAGGCGAAGGCAGCCGGCCTCGGCCTCGGCTACCACAACCACGACTTCGAGTATGCGACGCTCGCCGACGGCTCGCGTCCGATCGACCACATGATCGGCAACGGCGTCTCGGCCGAGCTCGACATCGGCTGGGTCGCCCGCGCCGGCAAGGACGCCGCCGCCGAGATCGACAAGCTCGCCGGCGACACGATCGCCTTCCACATCAAGGACATCGCGCCGGCCGGCACGACGGAAGAAGACGGCTGGGCCGATGTCGGCCATGGCACGATCGACTGGAAGGCGCTTTGGCCGCACATCGCCAAGGCGCCGAAGGCCGGCATCCTCGTCGCCGAGCACGACAATCCGGCCGACTGGAAGCGCTTCGCCGAGCGCTCCTTCGCCTCCATCAAGGCCCTGGTTTCCTGAAAGGCGACCGCTTCATGTCCAAGATCCACCAGATCGGCCTGATCGGCGCCGGCAATATCTCGGAAGCCTATCTGAAGCTCGCGCCGCTCTTCCCCGGCACGAAGATCGTCGCCGTCGCCGACCTCTCGGCCGAGGCGGCCAAGGCGCGCGCCGGCCAGTTCGGCGTCCGCGCCCTCGGCGTTGACGAATTGCTTCGGGATTCCGAGATCGACACGGTCATCAACCTGACCATCCCCTCGGCGCATTACGAGGTGTCGAACGCGATCCTTTCGGCCGGCAAGCACGCCTATTCGGAGAAGCCGTTCGCGCTTTCCGTCGAGGACGGCAAGAAGCTGGTCGCGGAGGCCGACGCGCGCGGGCTGAAGCTCGGCAGCGCGCCGGACACCTTCCTCGGCGGCGGCGGCCAGACGGCGCGCCGGCTGATCGACGAGGGCAAGATCGGCCGCGTCATCGCCGGAACGATGCACGTCATGAGCCGCGGCATGGAGATGTGGCACCCCAATCCCGGCTTCTTCTTCCAGCCGGGCGGCGGTCCGATCCTCGACCTCGGCCCCTACTACATCGCAGCCCTCGTCAACCTGCTCGGCCCGATCCGGACGGTCACCGCCGTGGCCAGCAAGGGCTTCGAAGACCGCCTCGTCACGGCAGAAGGCCCGCTCAAGGGCAAGACCGTGCCGGTCGGCACGCCGACGACCATCAACGCGATCCTGAACTTCGCCTCGGGCGCGCAGGTGACGTTGTCGGCCAGCTGGGACATCTGGAAGCACGGCCACGTCAACCCGATCGAGCTCTACGGCTCGGAAGGCACGATGCTGGTGCCCGACCCGAACTTCTTCGGCGGCAAGATCCGCTACTCGAAGGAGGGCGGCGACTATATCGAGGTCGACACCTCGGATGCGCCGTTCGGCAAGGCCAACTGGCAGGACGGCAAGCACGCGAACTACCGCATGCTCGGCGTCGCCGACCTGCTCGACGCGGCGGACAACAACCGCGAGCCGCGCTGCTCGGGCCGCGTCGCCCTGCACGCGCTCGACGCCATGGTGTCGATCCTGCAGGCGGCGGCCGAGAGCCGGGTAATCACGCTCTCGACCACGACCGAGCGCCCTGCCCCGCTCACCGCCGCCGACGCCGAGAGGCTGACAGCCGCGCGCTGACCGGCACGGCTTCAGCCGGAAC
>JAEWAD010000445.1 GCA_023391905.1 Pseudomonadota bacterium
ATGCATTTGGGGGGGGGGCCGGCCCCCGGGCCGCGCCCGCCGCCGGCCGCGCCCGGTCGGCGCGCCGCAGGATCAACCCGCCATCCGCGGCGACGTCGGCGCCGAGCCCAGCATAGTCGTCGACACCCGGATGCGGGCCCGCCAGCGGCGCCGTGTGGGTCGCGCGGATGACCAGCACCGCGGCGCCGGCCCGCTCGGCGGCCAGGATGCCGGCAGGCGCGTCCTCGAAGATCAGGCAGTCCGAAGCCGAAACGCCGAGCCGCTTCGCCGCGAGCAGATAGCAATCCGGCGCGGGCTTGCCGATCGCCACATCGTCGGCGGTGACGAATACGGCAGGCGGCGTGAGACCGGCGGCCTCGAGCCTCGCCAGCGCCAGCGCGCGCGGCGCAGAGGTGACGATCGCCCAGCGATCCGGCGGCAGGCTGGCGAGGAACGCCCCGGCGCCACCGATTTCGCGCACGCCCTCGACATCGGCGATCTCGGCCTCGGTGACCTTGTCGGCCTCGGCATCGGCATCGACGCCGGGAAGGCCGAGCTGCCGGATCGTGTCGACGGCGCGCTTGCCGTGCAGGGTCGGCAGGAAGGCGGCGACGTCGAGCCCGTGCCCCGCCGCCCAGCGCGACCAGACCCGCTCGGCCGCCTCGATCGAGGTCAGCAACGTTCCGTCCATGTCGAACAGGAAGGCGGCGAAGGCGCGGCCGCCGAACTCTACGTCAGTCGTCATCGAAACCCCTTCGAGCGTGTGCCGGAGATCCTATCGGCCAGACCCCATAGACGCATGTGGCGCTGCTGTCAGCCCCGGATCTGGCGGTCGTGACGCGGCATCCGCCTTTGCCACCCGCCCGCCGGACGGAGTATGGTCGCGCCGTTCGCGCCGGCGCCCGCGCCGGAGCGATCCCGTTGTTTCCATCCAGGATCGATCCAATGTTCGAAAAGCGCCCCGTCGGGCACACCTCGCTGGCCGTCGGCAGCCTGTCCTTCGGCTGTGCCTCCATCGGCAATCTCGGCTCCGCCATCAGCGACGCCCAGGCCACCGAGGTGCTCAACCGGGCCTGGGATACCGGCATCCGCTATTTCGACACGGCGCCGCATTACGGCCGCGGACGCTCGGAACAGCGGCTCGGCCGCTTCCTGGCCGGCAAGCCACGCGGCGACTATGCCATCTCGACCAAGGTCGGCCGCGTGCTGCGCCCAGGCGAACAGCTGGCCGAGGCCGACGGCTTCGCCGATCCGCTGCCCAACGCCGTGCACTACGACTACACCGAGGCCGGCTTCGCCGAGAGCCTGGAGAGCAGCCGCGCACGGCTCGGCGTCGATTACATCGACATCGTCTTCGTGCACGACATCGGCCCGTACACGCACGGCCCCGCCGGCGAGCACCATGTCGAGGACCTGCTGTCGAGCGGCCTGCCCTACCTCGCCCGCCTGAAGGCCGAGGGCAAGATCGGCGCCTACGGCCTCGGCGTGAACGAGACCGAGATCTGCCTGCGCGTGCTGCGCCAGCATCCGCTCGACGTCATCCTGATGGCCGGCCGCTGGACCCTGCTCGACCGCGACGCGGAGGCCGAGCTGGCGCCGCTCTGCCGCGAGCGCGGCACCAGCTTCGTGCTGGGCGGAATCTTCAATTCCGGCATCCTCGCGACCGGCGCCAAGCCCGGCGCCTGGTTCAACTACGAACCGGCGAGCGAGGAAATCCTCGGCAAGGTGCGCGACCTCGAGACGCGCTGCGCCGCCCATGGCGTGACGCTGCCGCATGCGGCGCTGCAGTTCGCGCTGACGCGCCCCGGCGTCGCCAGCGTGCTGCTCGGCACCAGCAAGACGAGCTCGCTCGACCGCAACCTGGCAATGGCGGCCGAGCCGCTGTCGCCCGAGGCGGCCGCCGCGCTGTTCGACTGAGGTTCCTGCCCGGCCGCCGCGATGCGGCGGCCGGTTCTCAGGGCGCCGCGCCGCGCGCGTTGACCCGACAGAGATAGACGGACGTGGTCGCCGTCATCATCAGCACATCACGTTCCGCTCCGCCGAAGGTCAGATTGGCCGCCCGCTCCGGCAGCAGCACCTGGCCGATCCGCGTGCCGTCCGGCAGGTAGCAATGGACGCCGTCCTCGGCGCCCATCCAGAGCCGGCCTTCCGTATCCACCCGCAGCCCGTCGAACTGCCTCGCGGGATTGTCGGCCAGAACCTCCCCGCCCGTGAGATCGCCATCCGGCCCGACCCGGAAGCGGCGGACATGGTTCGGCCCGTCCGGCGCCTGGGTGCTGCCGGTGTCGACGATGTAGAGCAGGCTTTCGTCCGGCGAGAAGGCGAGTCCGTTCGGCATGACGAAATCCTCGGTCATCTGGCGGACATCGCCAGTCGCCGGATCGAAGCGATAGACATGACAGCCCTCGACGTCGGGTCCGTCCGGCCGGTCCGCCGCGCGGCCATAGGTCGGGTCGGTGAACCACACCGTGCCATCCGATTTCACCACGACGTCGTTGGGCGAATGGAAGCGCCGGCCGCCGATGCCGTCGACCAGCGCCGTCAGGCTGCCATCCGGCTCCCGGCGCACGATCCGGTGCGTCGTCTGCTCGCAGGTGACGAGCCGGCCGGCACGGTCGACCGTACTGCCGTTCGGGCTGTTCGCGGGATGGCGGAAGGTCGCGACCGTGCCGGTAGCCGGCGCGTAGCTCAGCATCCGGTCGCCGGGAATGTCCGACCAGACGAGTAGGCCTCTGTCGGCAAGCCAGGCCGGTCCCTCGACCCAGCGCCCGCCCGTCCAGACGCGCTCCACCTGCGCGTCCGGCACCATGCAGTCAACGAAACGGGGATCGAGGACCGCGAAGGCGGGAACGCCGAGCGGGCCGAGCCCCGCCGCTACCAATTCGTCACCGATCCGTCGCGGCGCTTCAGATGCGGCGCTTCCCAGAACTTGAAGCTCTGCTTCTTGATCAGTTCCTCGTTGACCTCGACGCCCAGTCCCGGCGTGTCGAGGACCGGATAGTGCGCCTTGTCGATGCGCGGCTGGACGGGGAAGAATTCGGAATTGTCGAAACCGAGCTGCTCGGCCGTCGAGGTACGCGTCTCAAGCCAGGAGAAGTTCGGCACCGCCGCCGCGAAGTGCACCGTCGCCGCCGTGCAGACCGGCCCGAGCGGATTGTGCGGCATCATGTCGACATAGTGCGCCTCGCTCCAGCCGGCGACTTTCATCGACTCGGTCAGGCCGCCGACATTGCAGACGTCGATGCGGTTGAACTGGTGGATGTCGCGCTCGATGTAGGGCAGGAACTGCCATTTCGAGGCGAACTCCTCACCGATCGCGAAGGGCACGTCGACCATCCGCCGCAGCGCCTCATAGGCTTCCGGCGTCTCGTCGCGGATCGGCTCCTCGAGGAAGTCGAGCGTGCCGGACGGCATCTTCTGGCAGAAGCTCGCGGCTTCGGCGACCGAGAGGCGGTGGTGGTAGTCGATGCCGAGCACGACCTCCTCGCCCAGCGCCTCGCGTGCCTTGACGCACCATTTCGCCGTTGCCGCGATGTGTTCACGCGGTTCGTAGATCGTGCTGTCGCCATGCCCCGAGGGCGACAGGCGCATCGCCGTCCAGCCGGCCTCGATCAACGCCCTCGCCTGCTCGATCATCTTCTCGCCGGGCGGCGCCGAGGTGGTGGCGAAGGTCGGGATGCGGTCGCGCTGCTTGCCGCCGAGCAGCTGGTAGACCGGCACGCCGAGCGACTTGCCGAGAATGTCGTAGAGCGCGATGTCGATCGCCGAGATCGCCGCCTGCAGCACGCGGCCGCCCTCGAAATACTGGCTGCGATACATCTCCTGCCAGAGCGCGCCGATCTGGCGCGGATCGCGTCCGATCAGGAATTCCCGGTAGTGGTCGATCGCGCCGACGACGGCCTTCTCGCGGCCGGAGAGGCCGCTTTCGCCCCATCCATAGATGCCTTCATCGGTCTCTACCTTGACGAGCAGCTGGTTGCGGATGCCGACCCAGACCGGATAGGCGAGAATGGCGGTGATCTTCATGATGGGAACATCCGGGCTCTGATCTGACTTTCACCTCTCGCCTCAAGGGAGAGGTCGGAGCGAAGCTCCGGGTGAGGGTTTAGGGAACTATCCGGGTGAGGCAGTAAACCCTCACCCGCCGGCCTTCGGCCGTCGACCTCTCCCTCAGGGAGAGGTGAAGATCGGTGGCTCACCAGTGCCAGAGCGTGCCGTCCTCGAGCCGGTTCACCGGCAGGTAGGCGCGCTCATAGGGGTATTTGGCAGCCAGCGCCTCGTCGATGTCGACGCCGTGGCCCGGCGCCTCGCCCGGATGCAGATAGCCGCCGTCCTGCCGCCAGGCATGCGGGAAGACCTCGTGCATCAGCGGCGTGTAGCCGGAGAATTCCTGGATGCCGAAATTCGGTACCCAGAGGTCGATATGCACGTTGGCGCCCATCGCCACCGGCGACACGTCCATCGGCCCGTGGCAGGCGGTGCGGACATGGTAGATCGAGGCGAAGTCGAAGATCCGCCGCAGGCCCGTCACGCCGCCGGCATGCACCGAGGTGGTGCGGATATAGTCGATCAGCTGTTCCTCGATCAGAAGCCGCGCGTCCCAGATCGTGTTGAAGATCTCGCCAAGCGCGATCGGCGTCGTCGTGTGCTGGCGGATGAGGCGGTAGCCCTCCTGCAGCTCGGCCGGCACCGGATCCTCCAGCCAGAACAGGCGGAAGGGCTCGAGGTCCTTGCCGAGGCGCGCCGCCTCGATCGGGGTCAGGCGGTGATGCGTGTCGTGCAGCAGGTGCAGGTCGTCGCCATAGGTGTCGCGCAGCTTCGAGAACAGCTTCGGGATGTGCGTCATGTACTTGGAGGTCGACCAGACCTCCTCATGCGGCAACGCCTCGACCATGCCGCCGGTCGCCTGGTTCGAGCCCTTGCCGGTGCCGTAGATGGCGGGCAGGCCGGGAATGCCGACCTGGGCGCGGATCGCGACATAGCCCTGCTCGCGCTTCTCGCCGACCGCCTCGACCGCTTCCTCGATGGTCAGGCCTTGCGCGTGCGAATAGACCATCACCTTCTCGCGCGAGGCGCCGCCGAGCAGCTGGTAGAGCGGCATGTTCGCCGCCTTGGCCTTGATGTCCCAGAGCGCCATGTCGACGGCCGAGATCGCCGCCATGGTGATCGGGCCGCGCCGCCAGTAGGCGCCGCGATAGAGATACTGCCAGATGTCCTCGATCTGCCCGGCGTCGCGTCCGATCAGGAGCGGCGCCACGTGATCCTGCAGATAGCTGACGACCGAGAGTTCGCGGCCGTTCACCGTCGCGTCGCCGATGCCGTAGAGGCCCTGGTCGGTGACGATCTTGACCGTGACGAAGTTCCGTCCGGGCGAGCAGACGATGACCTTGACGTCGGTGATTTTCATGGGGTGTTGCCTTGGATGACCTGAAGCTTGGCGAGGGGAGCGGATGCGGCGCGATCAGTTCGGGCCGTGTCGCCAGCCGAGCAGCCGCTCGGCCTTGGCGGAGGAGAAGAAGCTCTTGTTGCCGTCGAGCGGGGTGCGGAACGGCACGTCTGGATAGAAGCGCGCCGCGAGTTCCGCCGTCGGGATCTCCATCACCGAGTCCGGCTCGATGATGTAGAACACCTCGTGGCCGAACCAGGGGGCCTCGAGCGCCAGCAGGCAGGCGCGCGCCGCCGCGTCATAGAGCGTGTAGGCCCACAGATGCTTCGACCGGTCCACATCGGCGACGCCATAGGCCTCGGCCGCCTTCCGCCGGTCGTCGACGACGAGATGGAAGCGCATGCTGGCGATGCGCAGGTTGTCATGACGCCGCGCGAAGCAGTCGGCCTGCTGCTCGCAGATCCATTTCGACAGGCTGTACGGTTCTTCGCTGTAGTTCGGGTGTTCCTCGTCGACCGGGAAATAGTCGAAGTTGCCCTTGCGGCTGAACGAGAGGCCGATGGCGTTGACGCTCGACGCCTGCACGATCCGCGTGATGCCGACTTCGACCGCCGCGCGGAGCGCGTTGTAGCTGCCGACGACATTGTTGTTGTGCACGACGTGGTCGGCATAGCCGATCGGCGCCGGGATCGCCGCCATGTGAATGAGCGCGTCGCAGCCCGAGAACGCCGCGACCAGCGCGTCATAGTCGCCGATGTCGGCCTCGACGAAGCGGATGTTCGGCCTTGTGTCCGGTTCGGCCGGCGCCACGCGGTCGATGCTCACGACCTCGTGGCCCTGTCGCAGCGCCTCGGTGGCGATGGCGCGACCGATCCGCCCGGTTCCGCCGGTAAGGGCAATCTTCATGGCAGCTGTCCTGTCTCGCGGTCACGCCTTCGAGCGACGCGGATCCCGGTCGCTCGAAGGCGCAGCAACACAAAGGGTTAGGCGTAGACGGCCTGGTGCAGGCCGCGGATGTAGCCGATGGCGTAGAGGCGTCCGAAGGCCGAGTAGCCGGCGTTCTCGTTGCTGTCGCCTTCGACCGTCGGCACATGGTCCGGGCGCAGAACGCCGTCGAAGCCGATGTCGCGATAGGCCTTCATGCATTCGAGCATGTTGGTCTTGCCGGCGTCGTGCCACGCTTCCTCGAAGCGGGTCGGTGTGCCGATCACGTCGCGGAAGTGCACGAAGGAGATCTTCTTGCCGAACTTGCGGATGGCGGCCGGGAGATCGTCGGTCATCAGCGTGAAATTGCCCTGGCAGAGCGTGATCGTGCTCATCGGGCTGTCGACCAGCTCGATCAGGCGCTGGTAGTTGTCGATCGAGCGCATGATGCGGCCGACGCCGCGGATCGGCGACAGTGGCGGATCATCGGGGTGCATCGAGATCTTGACGCCAGCCTTCTCGGCGACGGGCAGGACCTTCTTCAGGAAGTAATCGAGGTTGGTCCAGAGCGCCTCCTCGTCGATCGGCGGGTTGCTGGTCAGGTCGGCCGGCACGTCGTTGACGTCGAAGCTCGTCACGACCGAACCGCCGCGCGACGGCTTGGCGAGGTTGGTGCGCACCCAGTTGAAATCGGTCATCCACTCGTAGCACCAGACCGGGATGCCGAGCTTGCCCATGTTCTCGAGCAGCGTGCAGACGGTGGCGATCTCCTCGTCGCGGCCCGGCAGGCCGCGCTTCGCCTTGTTGAGCGGCGGCCGCGCCTCGATCACCCGCAGCTCGAAGCCGCCAGCCTCGTAGTTCTCCTTCATCCGCTTCAGCGGCGCGTAGTCCCAGGGTGCCTCGCCGGCCCGAAGGTCGTCGGACGGCAGGCCGCCGACCGCCAGGTCGACGCCCGCCTGCTTGGCGAGTCGCCAGACCGGCGTCACGTTGGGGCTGATGAATTCGGCAATCTCGAGCATCGTTGCAAAGTTCCTGTATTTCCAACCGGTCGCGCGACCGGCCTCTTCGAACGGGTGGACGTGGGGGGAGGAAGAGCTTCAGGCGGGCAGAAGCTCCGACAGGTTCTCCCGCGCGACCAGCGGCTGCCGGTCGTAGCGGAAGCAGGAGGCGGTGTGGCTGTCGCCGAGCCGGTAGAGCGGCGGGTCGGTGGCGCAGATGTCCATCGCGACCGGGCAGCGCGAACGGAAGCGGCAACCCTCGCCGCCGCCGCCGGCCTCGCGCACCTTGATCGGCTGCGCGCCCCAGCGCTGGTCCAGATTGGGCCAGGGGATCGAGTCGACCAAAAGCTGCGTATAGGGATGCTGCGGATCCTTGATCACCGCGTCGACATCGCCCGCCTCCATCACCGCGCCGCGATAGAGCACGACGATCGATTTCGCGATGTGATAGGCGGTGGTCAGGTCATGCGTGATGTAGATGATCGAGACGCCATGGTCGCGCTGCAGGTTGCGCAGCGTCTCCAGGATGGTCGCGCGCAGCGACGCGTCCACCATCGACACCGGCTCGTCGGCGATCAGCAGGCGCGGCTTCAGGAGCAGCGCGCGGGCGACGTTGATGCGCTGGCGCTGGCCTCCGGAAAGCTGGTGCGGGAAGCGGCCGAGGATATCCTCCGGCCGGAGGCCCACCGCCGTCAGCGCCCCCTCCATCTTGTCGCGGGCGTCGGCCTTCGACTTCGCCAGCTTGAAGTGCTTGATCGGCACGGAGAGCAGGTGGTCGACCGTGTAGAACGGGTTGAAGACGGCGAACGGATCCTGGAACACCGCCTGCACCTCGCGGCGATAGGCGAGCCGCTCCTTGCCCTGCAGGTTGGCGACGTTCTTGCCGCGATAGATGATCTGGCCGGCCGACGGCGAGATGAAGCCGAGCAGCAGCATGGCGAGCGTGGTCTTGCCGCTGCCGCTCTCGCCGGCGACGGTCAGGATGGTCGGCTCGTCCTCCTTCAACGTCATCGAGAAATTGCGCAGCGCGATGGTCGAACGCCCACCGGTGAGGCCGCCCGTATAGACCTTGGAGACGTTTTCGAGGCGCAGAAGATCGGCCATGTCAGCCCTCTCCGTCATAGAGGTGGCAGGTCACGCTGCGGCCGCCCGCCAGCACGCGCGGTTCCGGGCGCACGGAGCGGCAGCTGTCCATGATGCTGGCGCAGCGCGGATGGAACGCACAGCCGGACGGCAGGCGCAGCAGCGAGGGCGCGAGGCCCGGAATGCCCTGGAAGACGCCCTTGTTGTCGAGATTGGGCAGACTGTCGATCAGCGCCCGCGCATAGGGGTGCCTGGGGTCGGTGAACATCTCGCGCACCGTGCTGAACTCGACCAGCCGGCCGGCATACATCACCGCGACCTTGTCGACGAACTGCGCCATCAGGCCCATGTCGTGGCCGATCAGGATGACGGCGGCGTTGATCGCGTTCTTGACGTTGTCGATCGTCTCCATCACCTGGCGCTGGGTGACCACGTCGAGCGCGCTGGTCGGCTCGTCGGCGATGATCACCTGCGGATCGAGCAGGATGCCGATCGCGATGCAGACTCGCTGCTTCATGCCGCCGGAGAGCTCGTGCGGATGCATGCGGAACACGCCGGGATCGAGGTCGACGGATTGCAGCGCCCGCTTGCAGCGCGCCTCGATCGCGGCGCGCGACTCGCGCGGCAGGTGCGACTTCACCGCGTCCATCATCTGGGCGCCGATCCGCATCACCGGGTTGAGCGAGTTCATCGCGCCCTGCGGGATGTAGGCGATCTTGCTCAGGCGCGCCTTGCGCATCCCCTCCGCGTCGAGCGCCATCAGGTCGGTATCGCCGACGACGACCGAGCCGCCCTCGATCCGTCCCGGCGCCTTGATCATGCGCATCATGGCGAGCGCCATGGTGCTCTTGCCGGAGCCGGATTCGCCGACCATGCCGAGCTTCTCGCCGGGATTGAGCGTGAAGGTGACATTGTCGAGCGCCTTCGCGCGGCCGGCGTCCGTGTAGTAGGTCACTTCCAGCCCGCTGACGCGCAGGACCGGTTCGACCTTCGCCGCGAGCGGCGGCATGGCGGCGCGCGCGGTGGGCGCGACCGAGAGGTTCGAATAGTTCATGGCGGTCACTCCGTCCTCCGGACGCGGGGATTGGCGAGTTCGTCGAGCCCCATGTTGATGAGGGCGAGCGACCCCAGGATCAGGATCATCGCGACCGAGGGGATGATCGGCCACCACCACCAGCCGTTGAAGAAGGCGCCCTGCGACTGCGCCGCCCAGATCAGGTTGCCGAGCAGCGGCTCGCGCAGCGGTCCGAGGCCGAGCACGGCGAGATAGAAGGACGCGAACACCGCCGCGAACACCTGCGCCACGAAGGCGGCCGCGATGAACGGCAGCAGGCAGGGCATGATCTCCTTGAAGATGATGCCGAGGTCGCTGACGCCGGAGAGCTTAGCGACGGCGACGAACTGCCTCTCCTTCATCGTCAGCACCTGGGAGCGGATCACCAGCGTCGGCCCCATCCAGGCGAGCAGGACGACGATCATCGCCATGGTCAGGATGGTAACGTCGCGCTTGTCGAGCGAGCCGGCGATGACGACCTGGATCATCAGCACCGGGATCGGCGTCAGGATCTGGCAGACGGTGCGGATCGTGGCGTCGATCTTGCCGCTGAAATAGGCCGAGATGAAGCCGAAGATGACGCCGACAATGGTTCCGATGCCGCCGGCGAGCAGGCCGATCACGGCCGTCTGCCACATGCCGACGACCATGGCGGCATAGAGGTCGCGACCAAAGAAGTCGGTACCGAACGGATAGCGCCAGCTCGGCGGCTTCTTGAGCGCGGCCGAGAGCGGATAGGCGTGTTTCGGATTGATCGTCATCAGGCCGATGACGGTGAAGGCCGTCAGTCCGAACAGGATCAGGATGCCGATCGCCAGGCCCTTGTTGCGGCGCATATAGCGCATCACGCGGACGGCGCGTCCCGGCTGTTCGATGCGGGTGGTCTCGGCTGGCGGCAGCGCGATGGTCGACATGCTGGCGCTCCTAGGAGTTCTTGATGCGGGGATCGAGCAGCGGATAGATGAACTCCACCAGGGTCATCAGCAGCGCGACCGCGATCGTGATGAAGAGCACGATGCCGTAGATGGTCGGGAAGTCGTTGGCGCGGATGGCGAGGTTCAGCATGTTGCCGATACCCGGCAAGCCGAACAGGCCCTCGACGATGATGGCGGAGCCGATCACCGTGCCGAGTGCCAGCGCCAGGCCCGTGATCTGCGGCAGCAGAGCGTTGCGGAGATAGTAGTCGCGGAAGATGCGGCCGCCGGTCAGCCCCTTGTGCTCGGCGAAGTTCACATAGTCCTCGCCCTGGATGGTGATGCCCATGCCGCGCATCGACAGCACCCAGCCGCCGACCGAGCCGAAGATCAGCGCCAGCGCCGGCAGGATCTGGTGCTTCAGCATGTCGAGCGCGAAGCTCCACGACCAGGTCGGCACGATGCCGACCGAATAGGCGCCGCCGAGCGGCAGCCATTTCAGGCGGAAGCCGATGAAGAAGATCAGCAGGATGCCCATGATCACCGGCGGCACGCCGGTCAGCAGGATGAAGGGCGTGGCGGTCAGGCGCAGCCAACGCGGCGCGCGCGGCCAGGCGGCGACGGCGCCGAGCAGATTGCCGATGACGAAGCTCAGGATCGTGGTGACCAGCAGCAGGCCGATCGTCCAGGGCAACGACTGCGCGATCAGCTCCGACACGGTCGAAGGATAGCGATAGAGCGAATAGCCGAAGTCCATCCGCACGATGTTGCCCAGATAGGTCCAGTATTGATGCAGCAAGGGCTGGTCGAGGCCGAATTGCTGCTGCATCGAGGCAATGATCTTTTCGAGATCCTGCGGCGAAAAACCGCCGGTGCGGGCCAGTTCGCCGAAGCGCTCGCGGAGCGCGTTGCGGTTCGACAGGCGCGGGATGAAGAAGACGATGGTCGACGCGGCCCAGATAACCAGGACGAGGAAGAGCAGGCGCCGGATTGCAAGCTTGAGGGTCACTGGGAACGTTCCTGGGGTCTCTTGCCAGCGGGAGAGCGCGCGCCCGAGGGACGCGCGCCCTTTGTTGCAAGCGGGTTACTTCCCGGAGGGCTCAAGCCCCGTGACGACCAGAAGGCCGGTATGCGCCCAGAACGCGCCGTTGGAACCATCGGCGAGGTTGGTCGAGCTCGGCCAGTTCTTCCAGTAGTGCGTGTTGTAGGGGATGCGGTGCAGCCACTGGATGACCGGCACGTCGATCGTGTCGCGCCAGTAGATGCCGAGAGCCTTCGCGGCGCCTTCCTGGAACTTCGGATCGTCGGAATCGAGCGGCGAGATCTCGTCGAGGATCTTGTCGTATTCCTCGTTCTTGTAGCGCGAGAAGCGGTTGTTGCCGGCAGCGGAACCGATGGTGCTGCTGTACTTGCCGTGGAAGAGGTTCAGAGCCTCGAACGGGTCGTACAGGCTGGCGCCGTGGCCGAACAGGTAGAAGCCCGGCTTGCCGTCGACCATGTTCTGGAAGGCGTCGGTGCCGAAGTTGACGTTGGAATCGAAGCCCGCCTGCCGCAGCATTTCGGCCAGCACCGGTGCCAGGTCGCCATGGATGGTGTCGAAGGCCTGGATGGTGGCGTCGAACGTCTTGCCGTCCTTCTCCCAGAGGTCGTCGGAGTTCTTGGTGAAGCCCGCCTCTTCCATGAGCTTGGCGCTCGCCTCGGGATCGAACTTGCCGGGCTCGTACTTCGCCTCTTCCGCCTTCACCGCCGGCGCATCCGCGAATTTCTGCAGGTTCGGATAGAGCGGGAACGGATAGATGGTCGCGATCTTGGCGCCGTCGTAGAGCACCTCGTTGATGAGATCGCGGTTGATGGCGAGGCTGACTGCCTTGCGGACGCGCGGGTCGTCATAGCCGGGCAGCTGCGTGTTCATCCAGAGCGAGTTGGGCCACCAGTCGAGATAGCCATAGGGCGACTCGGTGCCGGTCCAGGACTGGATGTCCTTGTTCTGCTCGAGAATGTTGCCGATCACCTGGGCGCGCATGTCGACCGAGGAGTCGAACTCGTTGTTGACGAGGCGCTGGGCGACGGTGTCGATCGGCTGGTTCAGGATGTTGGCGACGATGACGCGCTTCACCGCCGGCTCGGCCTTGACGCGGCCGGCCTTGACCGCCCACCAGTCCGGACGCAGGTCGAGGATCTTCTGGGTGGCGTTCCAGGCGACGATCCGGTACGGGCCGGAGCTCGGCATCTCGTCGAGGCCGACGGCGGCGACCGGGTCAGGCTGGGCCGACATCCATTCCGCCGGAACGATCGGCAGGCCGGTGTCGAACTTCTCCGTCAGCACCTCGAACTTGAAGCGCGGCGCGGGCTGCTTGAACTTCATCTCGACGGTCAGGTCGTCCTTGGCCGTCACGCTCTCGACAAACTGCTGGAAGTGGGCGTGATACGGCAGCGACTGCCGCTGCATCTGGCCTTCGAACGTATAGACGACGTCCTTGGCAGTAACCGGCTTGCCGTCACTCCACTTCGCGTCCTTGTTGAGCTTGATCTCCAGCGAGGTAAAGTCCGGGCTGGTGTATTCCATGCTGTCGGCCAGCCACGGAATGAACTCGCTCTTGAAGATGCCGTAGTACATCAGCGGCTCGAACAGGAGGTTGTTGCCTTCCTGGTGCGTATAGCCGGGCAGAACCCACGGATTGGTGGTGCCGATCGACGTACCGCCGGAAACGCCCCAGCCGAGAACCAGCGACTGGTTGCGCGGCACCTCGGGCAGCGGGGTCTTGGGCTTGATCTCCTGCGCCGCGGGCAGGCCCGCGTTCTGCGCGAACGACGCGGCCGGCACCAACAGCGCCGCCGCGGCCAGCATGGCGCCGGCAAGTCTCTTCAGATTGACCATATGACAGAACTCCTCCCTTTACTGTCGAATGGAGCAGATGTCTTCACTTAAACCTGAACGGCACCTTCAAATGCCGAACGTCATTCCTTTCGGAATTACTTCCGAAGCTACGAGATTCCGATACGGGCAGCGGTATTGCTTTGTCTTCTCGCCGCGTGAACCGAAATCCGTTCCTCCTGCAGGGCCGACGCCGGCGGATGCCGATGGCCCTCGAAATCGACCGCGCAGGGCCGACCGGAAACACGTAGTTCTTCTTGCGCCATTCTGGATGGCGGAATTTCAGGCAAGCATATTTACCTCGATCCGAGCGGACCGAGCAGTCAATCCAGTCGATTCATAGAAAATGAATCGGACATGTCAGCGTTTTTATCATCTCCCCTTCGCGGTTCTGCTCAATGTTATAGCAGATCACGCTTATATATTGTTACTCTTAGCATTAGGTCATTTTTCAGACCTGTCAATCGCGAAGACGTCTAAACTGCTTCGAATTAATGTTGGCCGCTTCTCTGCGGCAAACGGAGATGCAGGCAAGCTTCATCCCGCGCCGCCCGTCGCGGAAGCGGCGGCTCGGCATCGTCAGCAGGGTCGGAACAGCGCCGCAACAGCGGCACCGGTCAGGGGTCCGTCTGGGTCGCGATCGTCATGGCAGGTCCTCCCCTTTGTGCAGCAAACGGTGGTTAATCCACCTTGTTCGGATGGTTGCGGCGCATGGCGCGCATCTGTTCGATGATGTGGCGGCCGGAGCCTTCGACATGGCGGGCGATCGTCGCCGCGGCCCTGTCGGCATCCTGGGCCTTGATCGCGTCGAGCGCTTCCTGGTGTTCGCGCATCACGGCGGCCTGCCGCCCGACCGAGATCGGCAGGCGACGGCTGATGGCGCGCAGGATCTCGCGGTGCTTCCACCAGAGATCGACGGCGTGCCGGTTGTAGTGGCGCGCATACATGGTGTGGTGGAACTGCGTGTCGAGCAGGCCATGCCGGGCCGGATCGCCGTAGTTGATCTGCAGCATCTCGGCATGCAGCGCCTCGAGCTTGGCGATGTCGGCGCCGCTGGCGATGCCGACGAACCAGCGCGTCAGCGCCGGCTCGATCAGCACCTCGATCTCGTAGATGTCGCGAATGAACTCCTCGTCGATCGGCCGGACGCGGGCGCCGCGGTTCGGCGCCATGACGACGAAGCCCTCGCCGCGCAATTGCTGCAGCGCCTCGCGGATCGGATTGGTCGAGGTGCCGTGCCGCTCGGCGAGTTCGGCGACGACCAAGCGGGCATTGGCCGGCAGCCGGCCGGAGATGATGTCCTCGCGGATCGCCTCATAGACGGGCCCGCCGCGATGAGGCGCCTCCAGCTCCGCTATGTCGAGGGTCGAAACGATGTTCATCGCGCCCGCCGCACCATCCGTCCTCATGCCCATCGAGACCGGATCGCGGATCCGTAATGCGCAATCTTCCGAAAATCGTGTACGATCCTGTCGCAATTGGTCGGCGCTGTCCAGCCCGTCGTACGGCGATCGTCACAACGACCGGCGAGAGGATGGAATCGCGCGCGCCAACCCCATTTTCCTACAGGATCACCGTCCGCTTGCAGGACGGCCGCCGGGGAACGATGTCGGCCCTGGTCCCTGGCGCGACCCTGGCATCAGGTCCCGACTGGGAAGGACATCACCATGACCCTCAACATCAACGACACGATCCCCGATTTCACCGCCGACACGACGATGGGCCCGATCCGGTTCCATGACTGGCTCGGCGATTCCTGGGGCATCCTCTTCTCGCATCCGAAGGATTTCACGGCCGTCTGCACCACCGAACTCGGCTACATGGCGCGGCTGAAGCCCGAATTCGACAAGCGCGGCGTCAAGGTCATCGGCCTCTCGGTCGATCCGGTCGACCGGCATGAGGGCTGGGCGCGGGACATCGCCGAGACCCAGGGCCTGGCGCCGAACTTCCCGATGATCGGCGATCCGACGCTGGCGATCTCGAAGCTGCTCGACATGCTGCCGGCGACGGCGGGCGACACCTCGGACGGCCGCACCGCCGCCGACAACCAGACGGTGCGCAACGTCTACGTCATCGGCCCGGACAAGAAGATCAAGCTGGTGATCTCCTATCCGATGACGACAGGCCGGAATTTCGACGAGGTGCTGCGCGTGCTCGACTCGCTGCAGCTGACCGCCCGCTATCGCCTGGCGACGCCGGTCAACTGGCGGCCGGGCGACGACGTCATCATCGCCGGCTCGGTCAGCGACGACGAGGCGAAGACGCTCTATCCCGAGGGCTGGAAGGCGCCGAAGCCTTATATCCGCATCGTGCCGCAGCCGGTGCAGCACTGAGGCGGCGAGCCCGAGAGCGGCCGGTGCCCGGCATTTCGCGAACAAGCCGGGCGTCGGACGGCCCTCCTGCCGGCAGGCGGTGGTGGCAGTTGCTGCGACCGCCTGACAATCTGCCTGCCATCCAGAAGTCCCTCGACGGGGCAACGTCGCAGTGGCAGACTGGAAGGGCTTAAATAAGGAGGGCTGAGAATGAAGAAGACTTACGAGAAGCCGGCGCTCGAGAAGCGCGCGCTGGTCCAGGCCATCGCGGCTGCTCCCGGCAGCGGCCCCGGCGAGCAGCTGCCGCCGCCGACCTAGTCATCATCCGCCGGCAGGACCTCCTACCGGCGGTTTCCTTTTGGGGCCGCGAACCGCCGCCTCCCCGCGCGAGCCGCCCGACGATCCGGGCCAGCCTCCGCCCCTCCCCTCGGCGGGCTCGCCAGCGCTCCGAAGCTGCCTTTGCCGCGGCAGCAGCCCTGCACCGGATGACCGGCACCGCCTCCCTCGCAATCCCCCTGAACTCGCCTCTCAACGCCGAATAGGCTTCGCGGAATCCATTTGACTCCGAAAGCGAGCCACTTATACGTATAAATAATACGTATAAGGAAGCGACGCGTGTCGAGCAGACCGACCCAAAAGGATGTTGCCATCCGCGCTGGCGTCTCGCAGGCGACGGTATCGATGGTGCTGGGCGGCGCCAGCACGGCTTCGGTCTCGGCCGAAACCGTGCAGCGCATCCGCGCCGTCGCCGAGGAGCTCGGCTATGTGCCGAACCGCTTCGCGCAGGCGCTGAAGACGCGGCGGACGATGACCATCGCCTGCATCGTTCCCGACATCACCAACCCGTTCTATCCTGGCCTCATCCGCGGCGTTCAGAAGATCGCCCAGGAGCGCGACTACGACGTCATCGCCGTCAATACCGACGGCATCCCGGCGCGCGAGCGGCATTTCCTCGACTGGGCCCGACAGGGCCGGGTCGACGGCGTCGTCGGCGTGTTCTTCACCGTGCGGGTGCAGGATTTCGTGCCGCTGCTCAATGCCGGCATCCCGGTGGTGCGGATCGAGTCCGCCAAGAAGCGGGGCGGCGATCTCGCCGTCGACGACATCTTCGTCGACAGCCGCGCCGCGGCCATCGCCGTCACCGAGCACCTGATCGCCAGGGGCCACCGGCGCATCGCCATGGTGGCCGGCAGCGGCGGCCCGCAGGGCGTCCGCGTCGAGGGCTATCGCGAGACGCTCGCCAGCGCCGGCATCGAGCCGCTCGTCGTGGTCGAGAGCGCCTTCAGCGAGGCCGGCGGCTTTCGCGCCGCCGAGACGATCCTCGCCACAGGCTACGAGCCGACGGCGATCTTCGCCGCCAACGACCTGATGGCGATCGGCGTCATGCAGGCACTGCGCGAGCGCGGCATCGACATCCCCGGCCAGATCGCCGTCTTCGGCTTCGACGACATCTCGGCCGCGCGGCTCGTCACGCCGCCGCTCAGCACGGTCGCGCAGTTTCAGGACCGGATGGGGGAGAAGGCCGCCGAAATCCTGATCGACCGCCTGAGCGGATCCCGCTCGGGCGCAGGCACCACCGAGGAAATGCCGTTCCAGCTGATCGAGCGCGGCACGGTCTAGACGTCCATAGATCTCAGGAGGAAACCATGAAGAGACGCACATTCATCGCCGGGTCCCTCGGGCTTCTGGCCAGCACCGCGCTGATCGGCCATGCGCTGGCGGCCGGCAAGACCATCACCTGGTGGTACGAGAGCGCCGATCCGAAGCAGCAGGGCTACATCAAGAGCGGCATCATCGAACCGTTCAATGCCGCCAATCCGGACTTCAACCTGACCATCGACTATCGCGGCACCGAGCTCGACAAGCAGATGCGCGTGGCGCTGCTCTCCGGCAACGGACCCGACATCGTCTATACCGCCGGCCCGACCTATGTCGCGCCGATGGCCCGCGCCGGCCAGCTGCTGGCGCTCGACGACTATGTCGCGCGCTTCGGCTGGACCGACCGGATCCTCCCGGTCTTCCTCGAGATGGGCAAGTATGACGGCAAGCTCTACGCGCTGCCGAAGACCTACGAGACGCTCGGCCTCTTCTACAACAAGACCCTGTTCGAGAAGCATGGCTGGAAGGCGCCGACGACGATCGCCGAGATCGAGACGCTGGCCGACGCCATGCTGGCCGAGAAGATCGTGCCGTTCGCCTCCGGCAACGCCAACTGGCGCCCGGCCAACGAGCACTATGTCACCATCGCGCTCAATGCGATCGCCGGCCCGGAGAACGTCTACAAGGCGCTGAAGGGCGAGCTTCCCTGGACCGCCGAGCCCTTCGTCAAGGCGATCGATACGCTGAACAGCTGGTGGCAGAAGGGCTATTTCGGTCCCAACTACTTCTCGCTCAGCGACGAGCAGGCCTTCGCCCAGATGGCGACCGGACAGGCCGGCATGATGCCGTCCGGCACCTGGCAGTTCCAGCGCGTCAACAACTACTTCCCGCCCAACAATGCCGAGGCCGGCTTCGTCGGCTTCCCGAGCGCCGAGGGCATCGCGGGCCCGGTCTACCCGCTCGGCGTCGGCTCGACCTTCTCGGTCGCGGCCACCTCGAAGAACGCCGACGGCGCCGCGGCGGCGATCGACTACATCTTCTCCGACAAGGCCTATGGCGTGATGAACTCGGCCTGGCCGGGCGAGTGGAACACGCCGCTGGCGGACCTCTCCAAGGTCGAGGTCGACAATGGCCTGCCGATCTACGGCGAGGCGATGAAGACGCTGGCCGAGGCCGTCGGCGACAACCAGTACGGCTACACCACCTGGACCTTCCTGCCGCCGGCGACCAATTCCTACCTGGTCAGCGGCATCGAGGAAGTCTGGCTCGGCCGCAGCACCACCGCGCAGTTCCTGGAGCAGCTGAACGCGACGTTCCTGCAGGAAAAGGCTGACGGCAAGGTGCCCGCCATCCCCGCCCGGTAACCCCACGCAAGACGGAGCAGCGGCGGCCCAAGGCGCCGCTGCTCCTTCCCGCGGAGACCCCAGCATGCATCGGCTCTATCTCGTCCCGACATTGCTCATCAATGTCGTCATCATCTTCATTCCGGCTGTCCTGACCGTTGCACTGGCCTTCTTCCGCTGGGACGGCATCACGACACCCGTCTTCGTCGGACTGCAGAACTTCCAGGCGCTCTGGAACGACCGCGTGTTCTGGACGGCGCTCACCAACAACCTGATCTGGACCGGCATCTTCCTGACCATCCCGATCTTCATGGGATTGCTGGCGGCGACGCTGCTGCTCATCGCCAAGCGGGGCAGCATGTTCTTCCAGGTCATCTATTTCCTGCCGATGATCATCGCGACCGCCATCCTGGCGCGCGTCTGGCAGGGCATGATCTACAGCCCGGTCTCGGGCGTGAACGGCATGCTCCAGCGCATGGGCTTCCCGACGATCGATCCGCTGACCCAGCCCTCGACGGCACTGCTCGGCATCGCCACCGTCGACCTCTGGCACTGGTGGGGCTTCCTCTGCGTGATCTTCTTCGCAGCCCTTCGCCAGGTGCCGCAGGAGCAGATCGAATTCGCCCGCCTCGAGGGCGTCAGCTTCTGGAACACGCTGCGCTACGTGCTGATCCCGGCGATCCGGCCGACCATCACGCTGATGATGATCATGACCGTGATCTGGTCGTTCCTCGTCTTCGACTTCGTCTACATCCTGACCCAGGGCGGCCCCGCCTTCTCCAGTGAGGTGCTCTCCACCCTCGCCTATCGCAGCGCCTTCTATGACCTTGCCGTCGGCAAGGCCGCCGCCGTCGCCGTCGTCATCAGCCTGTTCGGCCTGGCGGCGACCGCCTTCTACATCCGGGCGCAGGCCAAGGAGTTCCAGTCGTGAAGCGCGAAGTGACCCTCGTCGAGAACCGGACGACGCTCCTGCTCACCTATGGCGTGCTCGGCATCGCGCTTGTTATCACGCTGTTCCCGATCGCACTGCTGGTGCTGAATTCGATGAAGCCGGCGACGCAGATCGTGCAGAATCCGCTCGCATGGCCGGAAACCTTCCGCTGGGACAATTTCACCCGCGCCTGGGAGGATGCCCGCTTCTCCACCACGATGCTGAACTCGGCCATCCTGACGGCGACGACCATCATCCTGGTGTGCTCG
Organism: Pseudomonadota bacterium; assembly: GCA_023391905.1. Classification (GTDB taxonomy): domain Bacteria; phylum Pseudomonadota; class Alphaproteobacteria; order Rhizobiales; family Kaistiaceae; genus Kaistia. Next base: position 19,668 of record JAEWAD010000445.1, read on the forward strand.
ACCGCGTCGCTGACGGCTTATGTGCTGGCCCGGCGCAAGATCGAGAGCTGGAAGATCGTCACCTTCTACCTGCTCGGCACCACGACGGCGCCGATCCAGCTCTTCCTGTTCCCGCTCTATTTCGGCTTCGCCAAGCTGGGGCTGATCAACAACCCCTTCGCCGTCGCGCTGATCTATACGGCGATCTTCTCGCCCTTCGCGGTCATGCTGCTCAGGACCTATTTCCTCGCCATCCCGCGCGAGCTGGAAGAGGCCGCGCAGATCGACGGCGCCAATCACTGGCAGATCTTCACCCGCGTGATGCTGCCGATCGTCTCGCCCGGCATCCTGACCGTGGCGCTGATCATCGGGCTCTATTCCTGGAACGAGTTCCTGATCGCCACGACCTTCCTGCAGGGCGCCGACAACATGACGGCGATCGTCTCCTTCTTCCTGCTGAGCGGCCAGTACAGCTCCGACTGGGGTGAGATCATGGCCGCCGCCCTCATCATCGTCCTTCCCGTCGTCATCCTCTTCATCCTGCTGCAGCGCCGCTTCATCGAAGGCATGGCCGGCGGCTCGGTGAAGGGCTGAGAACAAGTTCTTTATGGAGGCAACCTTGACCCTACCGAACGACTATCTCGAGCGCGTCTACGCCGGCGTTCTCGGCAAGCTGATCGGCGTCTATCTCGGCCGCCCCTTCGAGGGCTGGACCTACCAGAAGATCATGGAAGAGCTTGGGCCGATCGAATATTACGTCCATGAGCGCCTGAACCAGCCGCTGGTCGTGACTGATGACGACGTCGCCGGCACCTTCACCTTCGTCCGCGCGCTCGAAGACTACGGCATCAAGCCGGATCTCTCGGCTGAGGAGATCGGCAAGGCCTGGCTCAACTATATCGTCGAGGAACGTGCCATCCTCTGGTGGGGCGGCAATGGC
>JAEWAD010000453.1 GCA_023391905.1 Pseudomonadota bacterium
CTGTTCGGCCATGACGCGAACGATCCCGTCGGCACCTGGGATCAGGCGGTCGAGAAATCGGATGGCCTGCACCTGACCGGCAAGCTGCTCGTCGACGAGGTGGAGCGTGCCCGCGAGGTTCGCGCGCTGGTCCGCTCCGGCGCCGTGCGCGGCATCTCGATCGGCTTCGTCACCCGCAAGGCCAGCACCCGGCCGGACGGCGGCCGCACCATCAAGGCGCTCGAACTGCTCGAGGCATCCCTCGTCACCATCCCCATGCACCCCGGCGCGCGCGTCACCAGCGCGAAGTCGGCAGTCCAGGCCCTCGCCATCGCCGAGGCCATCAACCGGGCATCTGCCCTTATCGCGAGGTAACCATGCGACACGAAATGAAGAGCGCGCTGATGGCCGGCGCGACCGCGCTGATCCGCAAGGGCGACGGAGACGACCCGCTCGACATCGTCACGAAGTCGCTGCAGGAGCTGCAGAAGACCGTCGACGAGCGGCTGAAGAAGGTCGAGGGCGGGGTCGAGCTCAAGGCGGTGCTCGATCGCATCTCCGAACTGGAGAAGAAGGCCAACCGGCCGATCACCGGCGGCGGCAATGCCGACGAACAGATCGCCCTCGAGCGCAAGGCGCTGGCGTCCCTCCTGCGCTCCGGCTCGATGGCCGGCATCGAGGACGCGGGCGGCACGATCGAGGCCAAGGCCGCATCCTCGGATAGCGACCCCGCCGGCGGCTATTTCGTGCTGCCGACCGTCGATCTCACCATCCGCACGCTGATGACGGACCTCTCGGTCCTGCGCAGCCTGGCCGAGGTGGTGACGATCTCGACGGACAAGTACGAGCGCTTCTATTCGATGGGCAAGCGCGGCGCCAAGTGGGTGGCCGAGCGCGATGATCGCCCGCAGGACACCGCACGCCCCGAGCTGATCAAGCACAGCTATCCGGTCTCGGAGCTCTACGCCGCGCCGGTGGCCACGCGTCACCTGCTCGACGACGCCGCCACCGATATCGCCTCCTGGCTGATCAACAACGCCACGCACGACTTCGACGAAACCGAGGGCGAAGCCTTCTGGCGCGGCGACGGCGTCGAGGGCAAGCCGCGCGGCCTGCTGGACTACGGCACGGCCGTCGAGAAGGACTTCACCCGCGCCTGGGGCAAGCACCAGTATGTGCCGGCCGGCCACGCCTCGGCGCCGACCGACGGCAATCTGACGGCCGCGCTGATCAAGCTCGTCGCCTCGCTGCGCAAGCCCTACAGGGCCAATGCCCGCTTCGTGATGAACAGCAACACTGCTGTTCGCCTCCGCACCATCGTCGATGCGCAGGGCCGGTTCATGTGGGCCCCGACGGGCAACCTGATCGACGGCATCGAGCACCCGCTCCTCGGCTACCGCGTCGAGATCGACGAGAACATGCCCGACATCGGCGCCGGCGAGCATCCGATCGCATTCGGTGACTTCCGGCAGGGCTACGTCATCGTCGACCGCCTGGGCCTCCGCATCAACCGCGACGAACTCACCCAGAAGGGCCGCGTGGTCTTCGACGTCTACAAGCGCGTCGGCGGCGGCGCCGGCGATTTCAACGCGATCAAGTTCCTGAAGGTCGCGGCGAACTGAGGAGCAAGCACATGCGCAAGGGTCACTACCACAACCTGAAGGCCGTGCAGGCCCTCCCGTCCGGCTCGAAGTCCGATGCCGCCGACGGCACCGAAATCGACCGCAAGGGTTCGCAGTCGATCCTGTTCGTCGTGAATACGGGCTCGATCACCAGCGCGGGCGACTTCGGCGTGAAGGTGCAGGAGAGCGACACCACGGGCACCGGCTACACCGATGCGGCCGCGGATGACGTGATCAGCGGCGTGCCGGCCACGCTCGGCGCCAATGGTGCATACCAGGTCGAGTACATCGGCAAGAAGCGGTTCGTCCGTCTCGCGCTCACCAAGGCTGGCGGCACGTCGATCCAGGCCGGCGCCGTCGCCCTGCTGGGCCATCAGCACCTCCAGGTGCCGTAATGCCATCCCGTGCCCCTCGCGTCTGCGGCCTCTGTGGCAAGGCTCACCTGACCGGTGAGCAGTGCGCCCTGATCGCAGCGCGCGAGCGGGCGCGGAAGGCACGGCATGACGCCAATCGGCCCAGCGCCGCGAAGCGTGGCTACGACAACAGTTGGCGAACGCTCCGGGCGAAGCATCTGGTGGCGCATCCCTACTGCGTTCGCTGCGGCGCCAGGGCCATCGTTGCCGACCACATCATCCCGGTTCGGATCGCGCCTCACCGCAGGCTCGACCCGACCAACCTGCAATCACTGTGCACCCATCACCATTCCGGCGCGAAACAATCGGAAGAGCGCCGCCGCTCCCCTTCGAAAGGATAAGGGCATGTCGCACCTCTTCAGCACCGCCGGCTCCAAGATCTACATCGGCGCCGCAAAGGCCTCGACCGGCGACGACATGGTCGCCACGGACTTCACCACCGGCTCGCCCGTCTGGACGGAGATCAAGGGTACCACGGATCTGGGTACGATCGGCGACACGGCTGAGCTGATCACCAGCAACCAGATCGGCGTCGCTCGCACCCGCAAGCTCAAGGGCACGCGCAACGCTGGCTCGGTGCAGCTGGTCGCCGACTTCGATTCCGCGGATCCCGGCCAGCTCGCTCTCTACGCCGCAGAGCGAACCAAGCACACCTATGCGTTCAAGATGGTCCTGGCCGATGGTCCGGCCGGCGGCACGCCGTCGGAGCGCTACTTCGTCGCCCTCGTGATGAGCGCGGCCGAGGCCTACAGCGAAGCGAACAGCGTGATGAAGCTCAACGCCACGCTGGAGGTCGACAGCAACATCGTGCGGGTGGACGCCGAGGAAGCCGGCGGCCCCTGAGCCTGTCCCGACCCGGGGGGGGGGGTCTGAGACTTTCGGCCATCCCAAGGGACCGGCGCGGGTCCCTTCGCGCGTGAAACTTCCGAAACCGCTCCACTTTTGAACGGCAGGCCATGGCGCTCGATCTCACCGCATTGAAGGAGCACTGCAACGTCCTCGGAGACGACGACAACGCCGTGCTCGGCCGCCTCCTCGATGCAGCGAAAGCTCACACGGAACGGCAGCTCGGCTTCAAGCTGACCGACACCGAGCAGTTTCCAGAAGGACCGCCGGCCGATATCGAGCAGGCGGTCCTGATGCTGGCGGCGCACTGGTTCGAGAACCGGGAGGCGTCGATCGTCGGGGTATCGGCTCAACCGATCCCCTTCGGCTTCGACGAGATCATCCGCGAGCACCGAGGGTATAGCTTTGGCTGACGACGGCGGCATTGGCCGGCTGCGGAAGCGGCTCGCGGCCATCCCGAAACAGGTCCAGGGGGCGGCCCAGCCCGCGCTGCTGAAGCAGGCGAACGCCATGGCTGCGACCATGCGCGGGTTCGCCCCTGTCGACTCGGGCGATCTTCGCGACAGCATCACGGTTACACCGGGCGGGAGCGCGACGCCGGGGTACTCGCAGCCGGGCGGCTCCATGACCGTCGGCACCAACGCCGTTGCGGTCACGGTCGGCGGCGAAGACGTGCGCTATCCGCACCTGGTCGAGTATGGCCACGGCAACGGCTTCAACGGCAGCACCGTTCCGGCGCATCCGTTTTTCTGGCCTGCCGTGCGCCTCCACAACAAGAAGGCCAAGGCCGCCATCAAGCGCGCCGTCGGCAAGGCCGTCCGCGAGAATTGGGGCAAGCCATGAGCGCCGCGCTCGCTGTGCAGAAGGCGATCCGCGCCCGGCTTGTGGCAACCGCTTCCGTTCTGGAAGTGGTTCCCGCCGCGAACATCCTCGACCGCAACAGCCGGCCGGCGCCGGATCCCTCGATCGTGCTGGGCGAAGACCAGGTCGTCGACGAGGGCCGCATCGCCCGCAATGTCGTGCGCGTCTACTCGACCCTTCACATCTGGAAGCGCGAGCCCGGCCTGGTCGGGGTGAAGGCGATAGCTGGCGCCATTCGCACGGCTGTCCGGGGTCTCCACAATTTTGCGGAGACCCCCTACCAGTTCGGCGATTGCCTCGTCTCCTCCGAGCGCTTCCTGCGCGATCCCGATGGCGAGACGGCCCACGGCGTCGTCACCATCGAAACGCTCGTCAGCGAGGCCCTGTGATGCGTGCCGGCAAGCTCGACAAGGTGATCCAGATCGAGGCGGTCGTGCAGGCCCAGCCGGACGAGTACGGCGTCGTCGACCCCGCCGGCGGCGCGGTCACATCCCGGACCGTGCGCGCCCAGGTCATCCAGGCGTCAACCGAGGAATATCTGCGCGGCTATGGCGAGGGCGAGAACACCGCCATCATCTTCCGCACCCGGTTCGTCGACGGCGTCACCACCGACGACCGGCTCGGATATGCCGGCCGGGTCTTCAACATCCGCGAGGTGAAGGAGATCGGCCGCCGCGTCGGGCTCGAGCTGCGCTGTGAGGAGGTGCGCTCATGAGCACGCGCGGCCGCAAGGCGGATCTCAAGGCTGTCGACGGTGGCCTGGCCGGTGTGCCGCGGGCGCCGGATGTGCTGCCCGCCACGCTGCATGGCGAATGGAACGCCATCGCCGCCGACATGGCCGAGCGCAAGATCTTGACGACGCCCTCTCTCGGCCTGCTGGAGACCTATCTGCTGGCGCGATGGACCGTGCGCGAGGCGCAGGCGGCCATCCAGGCGGAAGGCGTGCTCGTGAAGGGGGCACACGGCGCCCCGAAGCCAAACCCCGCCAGCGGGCTCCTTTCGAAGTCTCTGGAGGCCGTCGCCCGGCTGGGCGCGGAGTTGGGCATCTCGCCGGCCGCGCGCTCCAAGGGGCAGTTCCAACCGACGAAGGGGGGCAAGGGTGACGACAACCTTTCCGACCTGGGTCTTTGACGACAGCGACATCCCCGACCCGATGGGCTACGGCGAGCGGGCGGTGAAATTCCTGCGCGCGCTGAAGCACCCGAAGAACCCGGCGCCCGGCAACCCGTTTCAGCTCGACCGCTGGCAGGAGCGGATCGTCCGGCGGATCTACGGGCCGCGCCATGACGATGGCACGCGCATCGTGAAGACGGTCGTTCTCTTGCTGCCACGCGGCAACCGCAAGACCGCGCTCTCCGCCGCTCTGGCGCTGCTCCATACCGTCGGGCCCGAACGGGTCCCAGGCGGCGAGGTGCTATCGGCCGCGTCCGATCGGAAGCAGGCCCGGCTCGGCTTCAAGGAAGCGGTCGGCCTGGTCCGGGCTCACCCTGCGATCGACGCCGTGGTGACCGTCCAGGACTACAAGAACCTGCTCGCCTCCAAGTCGCATGGCAGCTTCTACGAGGCCATGTCCTGCGACGCCGGAACGCAGCACGGCCGCACGCCCACCTTCTGCCTGGCCGACGAGCTCCACGCCTGGAAGAAGCGCGACCTCTGGGACGTGATCAAGTCCGGCCTGGTGAAGGTGCCGGGATCGCTCCTGGTCATCGCCACGACGGCCGGCAGGGGGCAAGAGAACCTGGCCTGGGACATCGTGAATGATGCACGCCGGATCGCCCGCGGTGATGCCGAGGACGAGTCGATTCTGCCAATCCTGTTCGAGACCGATGCCGACGAAAACTGGCGCGACGAGGAGGTCTGGCGGCGCGCCAACCCCGGCCTGTCCTGCAAGCCCGCCTATCCCGATCTGAAGGGTCTGCGGCAGCTGGCGAAAGAGGCCGAGCGCCGGCCAGGCGATCGAGAGGCCTTCCGGCAGCTGAACCTCAACGTCTGGCTGGACGGAGCGCTAAACCCCTTCGTCGACATGGACACCTATGACGCCGGCGCCGGAGAGATCGACCTCGACCAGTTCGAGAACGATCAGACGCCGTGCTGGCTGGGCGTCGACCTGTCGTCGAGCATCGATCTCTCGGTGATCGTCGCAGCCTGGCCGGACGACGATGGCGGCGTGACCGTGTGTCCCTGGTTCTTCTGCCCGGCGGATGGCCTACGCGATCGGCAGGACATCACCATGGCACCCTATGTGCGCTGGGCCGAGGAAGGCCTCATCACTGCTACACCTGGACCGACCATCGACATCCGGGCCGTCGAGGGCCAGATCCGGGAGCTCTGCGCTCGGTTCAACGTACAGGAAATTGCTTGCGATCCGGCCCTTGCCGGCACGACGCTTTCCAGCCTGGTCGACGACGGTCTCCCGGCGGTCGAGATGCGGCAGGGCGCGCTCACGATGATGCCGGCGCTCGCCGAGCTCGAGCGTGCGGTCATCGGCTCCCGGTTCCGCCACGGTGGTCATCCCGTCCTGCGCTGGACCTTCGCGAACGCCGAGGTGCAGCGCAACACCATGGGCCACATCGTGCGGCTGAAGAAGTCCAAGCTCTGGTTGTCGATCGACGGCGCCGTGGCGGCGGCTATGGCCGTCGGACGGGCTGCCCAAGGCAACAGCAACCGATCCAGTTACGACGACGCCCCGGACGATGTCGGGGAATGGGCATATGCGTGAGGTGATCCATGGCCGGTGAAGGCGATGCGGAACGGTTGGTCGTGCTCCTCGAGGCGAGGATCCGCGATTTCGAGAAGAACATGCAGAAGGCCAGCGCGACGGCCGACCGTTCGTTTGCCCGCATGCGTCGGGATGCACGCAGCGCCACGCGGCAGATGGAAGCCGACATGGCGCGGTCAACGACCCGCATCAATCAAGCGCTGGCGGCCTCCAGCACACGGATTGGTGTCTACAGCAAGGGAATGGTCGCCAGCTTCGCGGGCGCCTTCGCCGGCGCGGCCGTGATGCGCGGCGCGCAGCAGCTGATCGACGCCAACACCCGCGTCACCAACAGCCTGAAGGTTGCCGGCCTCGAAGGCGAGGGCCTGAAGACGGTCTACAACGCTCTGTTCGTGTCCGCGCAGAAGAACGCCGCTCCGCTGGAAAGCCTGGCCACGCTCTATGGTCGCGTCGCCCTGGTACAGAAGGAGCTCGGCGTCAGCACCGGGGATCTGCTCAAGTTCACCGACAACGTCAGCCTGGCGCTGCGCGTGGCCGGCACCGACGCGCAATCAGCCAGCGGTGCGCTGCTCCAGCTCAGCCAGGCGATGGGCTCCGGCGTGGTCCGCGCCGAGGAATTCAACTCGATCCTGGAAGGCGCCCAGCCGATCGCGCAGGCGGCCGCAGCGGGCCTGAAGGAGGCGGGCGGCAGCGTCGCCAAGCTTCGCCAGCTCGTCGTTGACGGCAAGGTCTCGTCGGAGGCTTTCTTCGCTGCGTTCCAGGCGGGATCGGTCATCCTCGAGGAGAAGGTCGCCGGCTCCGAGTTGACCACCAGCCAGGCCCTGATCCGGCTCCAGAACGTCCTGCAGGATGCCGCCGGTAAGTTCGATACCGCAACCGGCGCGAGCGCGAGCTTCGCCGGCGCTGTGGAGAGCGTTTCCAACGCGATCGAACAGCTCCAGAATTCCAACATCCTCGGCTGGCTCGGCCGCCTCAACAACCGGCTGGAAAGCTCCGGCTTCCTCCAGCTTCGCAGCACGATCCGCGAGATCGAGGCGATCCTGAAGTTTGTCGACAACGCCGCTGGCGCCGTGGCCGTGTCCTTCCAGGGCGTCGCCGACAACGCCAACGATGCCGTCGCCGCCGCTCTCGGCTTCGACGATGCCGCCAGCGCGCCGGAACCTCTGCGCATCGAGATCGAGAAGCTGGCGAAATCGGTGGTCGACGGAACGACGGACGCCGAGGGCCTGCGCACGGAACTCGTGAAACTCGGCACCTCGCCGCTCAATCTCGCCATCCAGATCGGTCAGATCATGGACTTGGCGCGCGCGGCTCAGACGGCGGCGCAGACCGTCGCGTCGGTCGCCACGCCAGCGTCCGACGCATGGGACGCCAGCAACCGCGGCAGCGGGACGGGCGGAACAATCCCGCCGAAGCCCAAGCTCAAGCCGGTATCGCTCGACGACTACGACAAGCCCGGCGGATCCACGAGGGGCGGGCGCTCGAAGCGTTCCGGCGCCGACATGTTTGCCGATGCCCTGCAGGACCAGGAACAGCGGATCGACGCCCTCAACCGCGAAACGGCAGCGCAGCGGTCGCTCAACCCTCTGATCGACGACTACGGCTATGCCATGGAGAAGCTGCGCGCCCAGATCGATCTGGAGAATGCAGCAACCCGCGCCGGGCTCGAGCTGACGCCGGATCGACAGGCCGCCATCGAAAAGCTGGCGGAGGGCTACGCGACGGCCAGCTCCGAAGCGGAGAGGCTGGCGGAGCAGCAGGAGCAGCTGCGGCGGTCTGCAGAAGAATGGGCCGGCGTGACCAAGGATCTCGCATCCGGCTTCGTGAACGACCTGCGCAACGGCGTCTCGGTGGTGGAATCGCTGGGCAACGCTTTCGACAACCTGGCATCCAAGCTTATCGACATGGCCCTCGACCAGCTGATCTCCGGCCTGTTCGGCAACCTGATGGGCGCGCTTGGCGGTGGCGGCGGTGGCTTTATGGCTATCAACGGCACCGGGGGAATGTTCGCAGAGGGCGGCATGGTCCGGGGGCCGGGCTCCGGCACCTCCGACAGCATCCCGGCTTGGCTGTCGAATGGCGAGTACGTCGTGAACGCGAAAGCCACGGCGAAGAACCGGGGGCTGCTCGACGCGATGAACTACGGCGACATGCAGGCCTTCGCTACCGGCGGCATGGCCGTTCCCACCGGCGAATGCGGACCTGAAATGACCATGGAGATGGCACGATGAGCGCGCTGGCTATCGCGATCGGAACCGACGGCATTCTCGCTGCGTGCGATGGTGTCTGCTACGACTACGAAACCGGAACGGTGTCCGGCTTCGTCTCCAAGATCATCCTGCTGCCGGAATACGGCGCCTTCATCGGCTGGACCGGAGCGGGAGCTTTTGGACCTGCGCTCCGGTGGGAAATCAACCAGGCGATCGTCAGCTTCGACGACCTTGTCGAGCAATTCTCACACCTCTGCGAAGCCGTTCAATGGAAGCTGTTCGGCTACAATCAGGGGCCGTTGAGCGAAGTCTCTTGTGTCATCGCCGGATGGTCTGTCGCTCGCCAAGCCTACGAGGGATATCGCCTCGTCAGCTACGACAAGCCCAGCGTTGACCTGAGCGACGGCCGGCGGATCCGCATGGACCCGTTCAAAGCATTCCCGCTTCCCGACGGGCTGTGGTGCTCCACCTCGCCTACGAGGTTGGAAGCCTTCGGCCTGAACCCACCTTCACCGGACGAGGAAGCGGTCGACACTGCCATTCGGCTCATCTGCGCCGCCCGCGCCGAGAGTGGCCGGAAGGATGACGAGGACGGTCGGTTCTTCATGGCCGGCGGCTTCGTTCAGGTCGTCATCCTGCAGCAGAACGCGACCCAGTCGTACATCGCCCATCGCTGGCCGGAGGATGTTCTCGGCCAGCCGATCGACCCTTCGAAGGGCTCGCCCCTGCCGCCCTGGTTGGAGATGACCAATGCACCCGCAGCAGCGGCTTAGGGCCCAGCTCGTCGCCGCCGTCGCCCAGGCGAAGCCGATCGTCCCCGAGGCCGGCCGGCTCCTCTGGCAGTGGTTCCTGGATCTGCACGAAACCCGTTCGTTCGGGATGAATGGCCCGAACCCGATCACCTTCGCCGAGATCGAGGCCTTCGCCCGGTTGATGCGGTGGCCGATCGAACCTCACCACGTCTCACTGATCCTCGCGATGGATCGCGCATGGATCAACCACATCAACGCGCAGGCGCCCGGCGGGTCGGCCCCCAGCTCCGGGGCCAGCGCTGCCCCACGCCCGGTGCTCACGCCAGCCCTATTCGATGCGGTGTTCGGATGAAGAAAAAGAAGCGCAGCATTCGGTACGATGCGTATCAGGACATCCGCCGGACGGAGTTTGCCGAACGCCGCGCCCAGAAGGTCGCCGTGACGCTGCCGGTAGTCCAGGGGTTGGCACGTCAGACGCAGCGGCCGATCCTGCGGGGCGAGAGGCGCCAGCACCTGATCAACGACGTCATCGACGCGATGCGCGGCTCGCAGCCCTCGCTGTTCGCGAAGGAGGGCGCAATGCGCAGCGGCCTGCGCCAAGGCCTGTGCATGCACGGCTACACGTGGGCGCGCGCCGATCATGAGGCCGAGGCAGTCACGAGCGAGGCGCTGCGTCAGATCGGAGCCAAGCGGCCATCGCCGGACGAAGCCCATTGGCAGCACACCATCTCGAGAGACTATTGCCTCTGGTGTCATTGCCCGATGGACGATGAAAACCAGACCAAAGGACAGCGCTTCTGCACGGCGGAGTGCGCGCGGTTTGCTCTGGCGGCCCGGCAGGAGACAGACCGAAAGTCCAACGATGCTGTCGGCCAGTCCGCCTACATCATGATCCGCCGGGAGGAAGCACCGCCGCGACCGTGCAGGATGTGCGGCAAACTCTTCAAGACAGCGCTGGCCAGCACCCTCTATTGCTCCATCAAGTGCGGTCGGGCCTCCAAGGGTGACCTAATCGGTGAGCGGCGCTGTCTTCAGTGTGACGCTCCGTTCGCCCCGCGCTCGCGCACGATGCTCTGCTGCTCGCACGCCTGCGCCCAGACGTACCGAGTGGCCCAGTTCCGAGCATCGGCGCCGGAGCGCTCTTGCGAATGCTGCCTCGCCATTTTCAGGCCGGCCAACGCTCAGGCGAAATATTGCTCGCTCAGATGCGCCAATCTCGCGTCCAAACGTGCATTTCTGGCCCGCGTCGCAGCCGAACCAATAGCCGATCGTCCGAAGACGTCGCGCTGTGCCTGGTGCAGCAAGGCGTTCGCTCCTCGCACAGACAAGGCCAAGGTATGCAGCGGAACCTGCGCATCCTACCTGTCGCGCGCCCGAGCCGGCATCTTCCAGAAGACGCTCACCGGTCCGATCTTCGACTATGTGTTCGGGGTGGCAGCCTAATTGTTCTCAACGGGCGGAATTATATTGTGGAGCCTGAATTCAGTGAGAACAGAGTTCAAGGTCTTTCTCGCCGACTCTTCATACTTGGGCACCGATACCGCAAGATGCTCCGCGATGCTGTTAGTGTCGATCATCTTCGGCATATGAATCAGTATGTCTTTTCCTTCAAGTTTGGCAGACACCTGATTGCCGTCCACTGACGTGACTAGGTTGGCCAAATGATCTTGAAGCTTAGCTCGAAGTTCGCTGTATTTTTGAAGCGTGCCCAAGGTCACTAAAAATGCTGCATCGAGCTCCAGCATTCTATTGATGAGGTCGAGTTTTCCTAAGCCGAGAACAAGAACCTGCTCATCAATGGTGAAGTGTATTGGATCTGGAAGGCTGGAAAGAGGTTTCAGCGTCTCCCACCATTGGAGCGGCCGTTCTCCCTTCTTATTGAATCTGCTCGGATTTCCATCCTCGATATGCTTCTTAATATTCGTGAATCCATCCCTAAGCTGGTTCAGCTTGAGGACGATGGCATATCCAATCGCGGTGTTCCGTTCTTTAGTAGCGGTTTCGCGAACAGCGCGCTGCTCCTGCAAATTCTTCGATTGGAGCCACCACGATATCACCCCACCCAACACCGAACCGAGGACCGCACCGCCGAGGCCCGCCCATACCTCCGGCGCTAAACCGAAAAGGCTGACGGTTCTTTCGAAAATGATAGAGATGGTCACGGCGCCGGCCACCGCATTGGCTTCCCCGGTGCGATAGCGAGCCCCCCAGACGTTGGCGCCCTGTCTCGATCTGTGTCGATCGGATCGCGCGCGCCCGCCCTTCGCATCGCCTGCAACTCGCCGATCACCGTGCCGAGCGCGATGCTTAGGATCCCCAGGCCGAACGTGAGCGAGCCGAGGATTTCGTGAATGGCGCTCTTGGAACCGAGGAAGAACAGGATCCCGCCCAGAACCTGAAGAACGCCGATGATCATGATGACGCTGCGCATGTGCTCCCCCGGATATGCAAGCGCAGCGTGTCCGAGATCCGGAGGGGCGTCAATCGGGGCGGGCAGGGGAGAACAGGATGGGAACACGGCTGCTACCATTTTGCTACCCAACTCGGTAGCACGATGAGTTCCGGCGCCACACAAGGCGGGATAGGCAGGCCGAAAACTAAGGACATCCGCTGACGTTTGGATCTCGCCGAGGATGGCGAAACACGCCCGCAACCGAATTTCAAGACCGCTGCCTTAAACCACTCGGCCACCCATCCGGCTCGACGGGCGATCAATGCTGAAGCGGGGCGGCGAATGCAAGGGGAACGTTCGCCCCGCATGTGGATGAGCCAGCCGCGATGCCAGCTTCGCTGGTAACCATGTCTCCGAGCTTCCGTGTATTTGACGCATTTCAGCCACGTTTCATTAACGGCCCGGAAAGGCTCCACAGGCTGAATGCAGGCTCATGTCGGATGGGCGTGGCGCGCAGGCGTGCGCCCTTCGAAACGGAATGGGCCGGACGCGCCAAGCGGGGCGATCGACAATCCGCGGAGCTGCTGGTATGAAGTCAGGCGAGATGGGGATGTCCAAGAAACAGATTCCGGGCGCTACGCGTTCGGAAGCGCCGCAGGGCAGGATCTTGCTCAAGGCCGCGACCGCAGTCGCCGCCGCCGCTCTTCTTGCATCTTGCGCGAGCGCCCCCTCCAAGCCTTCGAAGCGCAGCAAGGAATATTTCTCCGAGAAGGAATATGGCGTCAAAGCCAGTCCACGCGTCGTGAAGTATGGACAGGCCGTGCCGCAGGGCGGCGGCCGCTACATGGTCGGCAAGCCCTATACGGTGCGCGGACGGGTCTATACGCCGCGCGAGAATCCCCGCTACGCCGCCGTCGGCCTCGCCTCCTGGTATGGCTCCGCCTTCCACGGCCGCTACACCGCCAATGGCGAAGTCTACGACATGGACGGGCTTTCGGCCGCGCATCCGACGATGCCGCTGCCGAGCTATGCCCGCGTCACCAACACCAAGAACGGCCGCTCCGTCGTCGTCCGCGTCAACGATCGCGGCCCCTATGCGCATGACCGCGTCATCGACCTGTCGTCCAAGACGGCCGAGGTGCTGGACATGAAGCATCACGGCACCGCCAAGGTGAAGGTCGAATATGTCGGCCCGGCCCGCATGGAAGGGCACGACCAGAAGATGCTGATGGCGACCTATCAGGGTCCCGGCAGCAGCGTCTCCGGCAGCACGATGCTGGCGCTCAAGGCCCCGGCGCTGCGCGCGCCGACGGCGAGCCCGACGGTCATGATGGCGTCGCTCGCGCCGATTCCGCGCGCCCGTCCTGAAATCTATTATGGCGGCAACGCCTATGATCCGGCGCTCGCCGCCTATGACGCGCAGTCGCAGCGCCGCGTCGTCGCCGACGCCGGTCCGGCGCCGGTTCCCGCCGGCAGCAATTATGGCGAGCGCTCGCTCGGCACGATCACCTATGCCGAACCGATCGGCTATCAGGACCAGGGCATGCTCCCGGCGGTCGCGCCGGCGGACGATTACTATGCGCCGCCTCCGCGCTCGAACCGCTCCTCCTATGCCGCGGAGCCCGCGGCTTCGCCGGCGCAGCGCGCCGCGGCGGAAATGGCGTCGGGTCGTAGCGACCTGCAGGGCGCGCTCGACGCGGCGGTGGTTCGTGCCGCCGCAGATCGCGGCGCCGACGCGGCGATCGTTCAGCTCGGCGTGTTCGCAAGCGCCGCGAATGCCGATGCGCTGGCCGCGAAGTTCGCCGGCCTCGGCCGCGTCACGGCAACGCCGATCACCGTCGGCGGCAAGCCGATGCAGTCGGTGCGCCTCGTCGTCGCGGATCAGGCCACCACCGGCAGCGACGCGGTGGCCGCCGTGCGGGCAGCCGGGCTTTCCGGCGCCTATCTCGTCACCCGCTGAGCGGGGCGGCATTGATCGCAGGGCGTCCGGCCTGTTAACCAGAACGGGGTGGCGATCGGCCACCCCCGAACTGGTTCTGGCGCCCGGCATGATGTCATGATCCTTCGCTGGCTTCCTCTGCGCTCGCTGATCCTGCCGGTCGTCGCCCTGACGCTGGCGGCGCCGCTGCCACTGCAAGCCGCCCCCTACGAGAGCAAGGCGAGCAACGCCATGCTCGTCGACGTCGATTCCGGCACGATCCTCTACAGCAAGGCGGAGGACGCCGCGTTCCAGCCCGCCGCCATGGCCAAGATGATGACCATGGCCGTCGTGTTCGAGGCGATCGAGAGCGGCAAGATCCAGCTCACCGACAGCTTCCCCGTCAGCGAGCACGCCTGGCGCACGGGCGGCGCGCCGTCCGGCAGCGCCACGATGTTCGCGGCGTTGAAATCGTCCATTCCCGTCTCCGATCTCCTGCGCGGCGCCATCGTCCAGGCCGGCAACGACGCCTGCATCATCCTGGCCGAAGGCATCGCCGGCTCCGAGGGCGGCTTCGTCGACATGATGAACCGCAAGGCGCGCGAGCTCGGCCTCAAGGGCTCGCATTTCACCAATGTCTCGGGATTGCCGGATCCCGAGCAGAAGGTGACCGCCGCCGACCTGCACACGCTCGCCGATCACCTGATCCGGACCTATCCCGAACTCTACAAGATCTACGCCGAGCCGGATTTCACCTGGAACAAGATCTACCAGCGCAACCGCAATCCGCTGCTCTCCGCCGGCATCGGCGCCGACGGCCTGTCGACAGGCTTCACGAAGGAATCGGGATTCGGGCTCACCGCCTCCGCCATGCGCGACGGGCACCGCATGATCCTCGTCGTCAGCGGCCTGACGACCGACAAGGACCGCGCCGACGAGGCGCGCAAGCTGTTCGAATGGGGGAACACCGCGTTCGAGCGGCTCCGTTTCTTCAACCGTGGAGAGGCCGTCGCGCAGGCCCGCGTCTACGGGGGGGCGGCGGGCTCGGTCGGCCTCGTGACCGAAGAACCGCTGGATATCCTGCTGCTTCGAGGAAATCGCGAGCGAATCCGTGCCCGCGTGACCTATGACGGGCCGCTGCTGGCGCCGGTTGCCGCCGGCCGCGAGGTCGGAACGGTGCGCGTCTGGGTGGGCGACACGCAGGTGCTCGAGAAGCCGGTCTACACGATGGCCGATGTCGGCCAGGGCACGATGAACCAGCGCGCGCTCGATGCCGTGCAGCAATTGCTGATCGGCTGGCTGCCACAATGGAATTGACGATGGAATTGGCCGGACACTTCATCACATTCGAGGGCGGGGAGGGGGCGGGCAAGTCGACCCAGATCCGCCGGCTGGCCGATCGGCTCGCCACCGAGGGCCGCACGGTCGTCGTCACGCGCGAACCGGGCGGCACCGACCTCGCCGAGGCGATCCGCGAATTCATCCTCTCCGGCTCGGCCGAGACGCTGGGCCCGGAGGCGGAAACGATGCTGTTCGCGGCGGCCCGCGCCGATCACGTCGACCGCGTGATCCGTCCGGCGCTCGGCCGGGGCGACTGGGTGCTGTGCGACCGCTTCATCGACTCGACGCGCGCCTACCAGGGCTCGGATGGCGTCGGCTCGGAGCTGCTCGACAGCCTGGAAAAGATCGCCGTCGGCCCGGTCCGGCCGGAGCTGACGCTGATCCTCGACCTGCCGGTCGAAATCGGCCTGGAACGCGCCCATCGCCGGCGCGGCCCCGCCGCCGGCGATGCCGACCGCTTCGAGCGCGAAACCGTCGAGCGCCACCAGCGGCGGCGCGACCTGTTCCTCGCCATCGCGGCGCGCGAGCCGGAGCGCTGCGTGGTGATTGACGCCAACCAAGGCCCCGACGCGGTCGCCGATGCGATCTGGCAGACCGTCCGCCAACGACTGACCGAGACTGTGAGCTGAGCATGGCAGGCCCCGACGTCACCCGCCCCGACGCGATCGAGGGCTGGCCCCTGCCGGAAGAGCAGACCGAATGGTATGGCGACAAGGCGGTCGAGCGACTGCTGGTCGACGCCTATCGCGGCGGCCGCATGCACCATGGCTGGCTGATCGGCGGGCCGCGCGGCATCGGCAAGGCGACGCTCGCCTACCGGTTCGCCCGCTTCGCGCTGACCTATCCCGACCCGACCCAGGCTCCCGATGCCGATACGCTCGACGTGCCCGCGACCTCACCGGCCGCCGCCAAGATCGCGGCCCGCTCGCATCCCAACATCCTGACGCTGTCCCGCCCCTGGGACGAGCAGGGCAAGCGCTTCAAGGCGAGCCTGACCATCGATGAGATTCGCCGCACGATTCCGTTCTTCGGCTCGACGGCGGGCGAGGCGGGCTGGCGCATCGCGATCGTCGATTCCGCCGACGACATGAACGCCAATGCCGCCAACGCGCTTCTGAAGATCCTCGAGGAGCCGCCGCGCCGCTCGATGTTCTTCGTCATCTCGCATGCGCCAGGGCGGCTGCTGCCGACGATCCGGTCGCGCTGCCGGCGCCTCGATCTCGCGCCGCTGACTCCGGCAGCCATTGAGGCTGCACTGGAAACCCACACCGACAGTCCGGACGAGATCCGGCGCTTCGCGGCCGAGGCCGGGCAGGGGAGCCTGCGCCGGGCCATCGGCTTCCTCGACGAGGACGCCGCCGCCATCAGCAAGGCCTTCGGCCGCGTCGTCGCGCGTTTTCCCGAGTTCGACGGGCAGGCCGCCCATGCGCTCGGCGACCTCGTCGCCCAGCGCGGCGCCGACGAGGCCTATGCCAATTTCGTCGACCTCGTCTTCGCCTGGCTGAGCCGCCGGGCCCGTGGCGAGGCCGAGCCGGACGGTGCGGCAATACCCCCAAGCGTGGCCGGAACGCCCCTTGCGACGTGGGCGGATGTATGGGAAAAGCTGCGTCAGTCTTCGGCCGAGGTCGAAGCGCTCAATCTCGACCGCAAACAGTTTGTGCTCACGACCATGAACCTCCTCGCTCGCGCGACCCGAATGTGAAGTTCTCAAGGAACCGGCGTTTGCTGGTTGTGGGACGGTTTGTACGGGTTCAACGAATAGCGAGGCAGCGGTGACAGCGCCCAAATTCTATATCACGACGGCGATTTCCTATCCGAACGGAGCGCCGCATATCGGTCATGCCTATGAGGTCCTGGCAACGGACGCTCTGGCGCGCTTCAAGCGCCTGGATGGCTATGACGTCTTCTTTCTGACCGGCACGGACGAGCACGGCATCAAGATGGTGCAGACCGCCGCGCGCGAGGGCATCACGCCGCGCGAGCTGGCCGACCGCAACGTGCAGCTCTTCCAGAAGGTCGCCGCGGCGCTCAACTGCTCGCATGACGACTTCATCCGCACGACGGAACCGCGCCACTACGAAGCCTCGCAGGAAATCTGGCGCCGCATGGAAGCCAATGGCGACGTCTACAAGGACGCCTATGCCGGTTGGTACTCCGTGCGCGACGAAGCCTATTACGCGGAATCCGAGACCGAAGTGCGCCCCGACGGCGTGCGCTACGGACCGCAGGGCACGCCCGTCGACTGGGTCGAGGAGGAGAGCTACTTCTTCCGCCTGTCGGCCTATCAGGATCGCCTGCTCGCGCTCTACGAGGAAAACCGCGACTTCATCGGTCCGGACGAGCGCCGCAACGAGGTGATGAGCTTCGTCAAGGGCGGCCTCAAGGACCTGTCGATCTCGCGCACCACGTTCGACTGGGGCATTCCGGTGCCCGGCGATCCGAAGCACGTCATGTATGTCTGGGTCGACGCGCTGACCAACTACCTGACCGGCGTCGGCTTCCCGGATACCGAGAGCGAGAGCTACAAGCGCTACTGGCCGGCCGACGTGCATGTCATCGGCAAGGACATCGTCCGCTTCCACTCGGTCTACTGGCCGGCCTTCCTGCTCTCCGCCGGCCTGCCGCTGCCGTAGCGCGTCTTCGCGCACGGCTTCCTGTTCAACCGCGGCGAGAAGATGTCGAAGTCGCTCGGCAACGTCATCGATCCGCTGTCGCTGATCGAGCAGTACGGCGTCGACGCGGTCCGCTTCTTCTTCCTGCGCGAGGTGCCGTTCGGCCAGGACGGCAACTACAGCCACGACGCGATCGTCACCCGCATCAACGCCGATCTCGCCAACGACTTCGGCAATCTGGCGCAGCGCTCGCTGTCGATGATCGGCAAGAACCTCGGCGGCGTCGTGCCGGAGCCCGGCGCGTTCACCGAAGCCGACGAGGCGATCCTCAGGGCGGCCGACGGCCTGCTGCCGATCTGCCGCGCCGCGATGGAGACGCAGCAGATCCATCAGGCGCTCAACGCGATCTGGGGCGTGGTGGCCGAGGCCAACCGCTACATCGCCGGCCAGGCGCCGTGGGAGCTGAAGAAGACCGATCCGGCCCGGATGGCGACCGTGCTGTACGTCACGGCAGAGGTCGTGCGGCAGATCGCGATCCTGTCGCAGCCGGTCATGCCGGCTTCGGCGGGCAAGCTGCTCGACCTGCTGGCGATCCCGGAAGCCGGCCGCAGCTTCGCGGCGCTCGGGGCCGCTGGCCGCCTGGCGCCCGGCTCGACGCTGCCGACGCCCGCCGGCGTCTTCCCGCGCTATGTCGAGAAGGAAGAGGGCGCAAGCGCCTGAGCCTGTCTTTTAGGGGCGATGCCTAGGGCGTCGCCCCCGAGAACTCCAGTCCTGCGGGTCTCCGATCTCCATCATCCTGAGGAGCCTTGCGCGGCAACGCGTCTCGAAGGACGCACGACCTGAGAGCAGTCCTTCCACCGACGGCACAACCGCTGGCCGTGCTTCGAGACGGCCCTTCGGGCCTCCTCAGCATGATGAGGGTGGGTGACGCGCGATAGGGATGAGGCCCGGGGGGCTCTAGCCCGGCCCCAGCATCTCGTTGATCCGCTGCACCACCGCGACGGTTTCCGATTCCCGCGTCCGGCGCAGTGCGAATTCCTGCCCCGCCGCCGCGATCTCGCGGCAGGCCTGGTCGTGCGCCCGGCACCACTCGACCTTTTCGATGATGTCCGAGAGATCGGCGGCGACCGGGATGTAGTGCGTCCACGGCACGAACTCGTCGTAGAACCACTGGCGGAAGCCGCCGGGGGAGGCGACCTTTAGAACGCAGCAGCCGAGCAGAAGGCGCGTATAGAGGTTGCCCCAGCTCGTGCTGGAGCCATCGATGTCGAGCGCGAATTTGACGTCGATCCAGCGCACCGGCGGAAGGTGCTGGCCGAGGATGCCATGCGCCTCCATCGCCTCGCGGGTGGCGTGGTGCTGGCGGTCGCGGTCCGGGACCAGCAGCTTCACGTCGACGTCGTCCAGCCCGCGCAGGGCCAGGCACATGCGCACCCGCTGCTTCAGGTTGGGATCGTCGATGTCCATCTGGTCGGTCGTCGTGTCGCCATGGCCGGAAATGTCGCCGCGCCACAACAGCGTATCCCGCCGCGCCGCCCACTGACCGGGCCGGTTTTCGGCCAGCGTCCGGTAGGGCGCGTAATATTCCGGGATCATGAAACCGGGATCCGGGACCAGAATCGACTGCACTTCGTTGCTCGCATAAGCGAGCTCGTTCGGGATGTTGTCGCCGCCGTCCGAGACGTTCGCGACCGCCGTCGTCACGCCCGCCGCCGTGCGGCTCATGATGCGCACGAAGGAGGGCAGGCGGCGCCACATGATCTCGAAATGATGCGGATCCCGGCCCATCAGATCACGATCAAGATTCACGTGTAACTGATTGCCAATTCTCTGGAAATCGATCTGAAGGCGGTGCCGGCCCGGCTCGCTGGCCTGGTTCAGAACAATGGAGGCAGGGGCGCCGGAAATGGCGGGCAGCTCAGCCGCCAGCTTCCGCACAAGGGCCTCTTCCTTGAAGCGCCGCGGGAGAACTCGATAGAGGGTACGCTGGCTGAAATGCACCTACGAATCCCCGGCAGCGTGCTGTCACAGCCGGCAGTTTAGTGGTGCGATCTCTCGGCTGTCCATAACGGTCGACAGCGTGGCGCTTAGCCGCTACTGACTGCGTCCGAAGCACCCCATATTGCACCCTATGATAGCCTCCGAACGGTCGAAGAGAATGCTGGTCGACAGCCATTGCCATCTGGATTTCGCGGATTTCGAAGCCGACCGCGCGGCCATGATCGAGCGCGCGCGCGACGCGGGCGTCGGTCTGATGGTGACGATCTCGACGCGCGTCCGCCAGTTCGACCGCATCCGCGCGATCGCCGAGACCTATCCGCAGGTCTATTGCTCGATCGGCACCCATCCGAACAGCGCGCACGAAGAGCCCGATATCACCACGGACGAGATCGTGGCGCTGTCCGCGCATCCGAAGGTGGTGGCGATTGGCGAGGCGGGCCTCGACTATTTCTACGGCGCCGAGCACAAGGCGCTGCAGGCAGAGGGCCTGCGCCGCCACATCGCGGCCGCCCGGATCACCCAGCTGCCGCTGGTGATCCATGCCCGCGACGCCGACGTCGACATGATCGAGATCCTGCGCGACGAGATGGGGAAGGGGGCCTTCCCGGCCATCCTGCACTGCTTCTCGTCCGGCCCTGAACTGGCGAAGGTCGGGCTGGAACTCGGCCTCTACGTCTCGTTCTCCGGCATCCTGACCTTCAAGAGCGCGGAGGCGCTGCGTGCCGTCGCCCGCGACGTGCCGCTGGACCGGCTTCTGGTCGAGACCGACGCCCCCTATCTGGCGCCCGTGCCGCATCGCGGCCAGCGCAACGAGCCCGCCTATGTACGCGACACCGCCGCCGTGCTGGCCGAAGTGAAGGGTGTGTCGCTCGACGCCATGGCCGAGGCGACGACCGCCAACTTCATGCGCCTCTTCACCAAGGTGCCGCGCGATGCGCTCGCCGCCGCTGGAGCGCTGGCGCATCATGGCTGACGGCGCCGCGGAAATCCCGAGGGCCGACCGGCTTCGCATCACCGTGCTCGGCTGCGGCGCGTCGCCCGGCGTGCCGCGCATCGGCAATGACTGGGGCGCCTGCGACCCGTCCGAACCGAAAAACCGCCGCACGCGCTCCTCGATCCTGATCGACGGCTTCCGCGGCGATCATCCCTATCCGACGCGCATCCTCGTCGACGCCGGCCCAGATCTCCGCAACCAGATGCTCGACGCCCGCGTCGACCGGCTGGATGCCGTTCTCTTCACCCACCCGCATGCCGACCACACGCACGGCATCGACGATCTGCGCTCGTTCTGGCTCGACACGCATCGCCTCGTGCCGGTCTATTCCGACGACTTCACCCAGGAGCGCCTGGAAGAGGCCTTCGGCTACTGCTTCCGCACGCCCACCGGCGGCAGCTATCCGCCGATCCTCGGCCGGACGCGGATCGAGCCGGGGCAGGGCTTCGCCATCGACGGCCCGGGCGGCCGGCTCGACATCCTGCCCCTGCGCCAGATCCATGGCGACATTGACAGCCTCGGCTTCCGGATTGGCGACTTCGTCTATTCGAGCGACATCAGCGCCATTCCCGACGAGACACTGCCGCACCTCGCCAATCTGTCGGTCTGGATGGTCGATGCGCTGCGCTGGCGGCCGCATCCGAGCCATTTCAGCGTCGACGACACCCTCGGCTGGCACGAGCGCCTGCGGCCGCGCCGGACGATCCTGACCCACATGCACGGCGATCTCGACTACGCCACGCTCGTCGCCCGCGTGCCCGGCGACGTCGAGCCGGCCTATGACGGCATGGTCGTCAACCTCGGTCTTTGATCGCGAAAAAACACGCCCAATTTTGATCTGCGTCTGGTGGCCGGGGCAGGGAGTGTGTCAGTCTTGGATTCGGGATGCGGCGGTATCTCGTTCAACGCCATTGAATAAGGAGATGCTGCCTGATGAAGCTCCGAAACGCTGCCTGGTCCATCTTCGGGATCGGCGCGGTCGCTGTCTCCGTCTTCATTCTCTATCGAGAGTTCCGCCGGATATCCTTCGCCGAAGTTGCCGATAGCCTGGCAGCGATCACCTTCGGCAATTGGGCCCTCGCCATCGGGGCCACGCTCTGCGCCTATGCTGCGCTCGCCTGGTACGACCGGATCGCCATCCAGCATCTTGGCAAGAAGGTCTCCTGGCTTTTCATCTCGCTGTGCTCCTTCACCACCTACGCGCTGTCGCACAATATCGGCGCGTCCGTGATTTCCGGCGCGGTGGTGCGCTACAGGGCCTATTCGACGCGTGGCCTGTCGCCCCACGAAATCGGCCTGCTGATCGTCTTCTGCTCCTTCACCTTCGCGCTCGGCACCGTGCTGATGGGCGGCTTCGTGCTCACCATCGAGCCGTGGATCGTCCAGCGCATCGCCGACATCCCGACCTGGATCGCCTTCTGCATCGGCCTTGCGCTGCTGGCTCTCGTCGGCCTCTATGTCCTTGGCTCCTGGCTGCAGTTCCCCCCATGGCAGTTCAAGCGCATCAGCGTGCAGTATCCGCGCCTGCCAATCGTCATGCGCCAGGTCATCGCCGGCCCTCTGGAGCTCGCCGCCGCCGCCGCGATCATCTATTTCGCGCTGCCGGCCACCAACAATCCCGGCTATCTCGTCATCCTCGGCATCTTCCTGGCGTCGTTCACGCTGGCGCTGCTGTCGCATGCGCCGGGCGGTCTCGGCGTGCTGGAAGTGACTTTCCTGGCAGCGTTGCACGAGATGGATCCGAACGACGTGCTGGCGGCCCTGATCGTGTTCCGGCTGCTGTATCTTCTTGTCCCGTTCGGCATCGCGCTGATCGTCGTCCTGGTCTTCGAGAAGACCCAGCTCGCGCGTGGCGACAACGAGTAGATCGATCTGGTATCAATCGCTTACGGCGACAATCTCATTCAAAAAAGAAAGCCGCGGCGATCGCCGCGGCTTCGTTTTTTTTCCAGGGCAGGGGACCCGCCGCCCCTATTTCCGGCTGGCCAGCCAGCGGGCGTTGTAGCCGAGCGGATGCTCCGGCAGGCGCTCGACCGGCACGTCGAGATTGGCGGCGCGGATGCGGGCGAGGTCGGCCTTCGGCTTGCGCTCCATGGTGAGCACGCCGTTCTGTTCCTGATAGGTGTCGGTCAGCTGGGTGTAGCAATAGCCCGCCAGGATCACCGAATTGGTGGCGCCACGGAGCACATCGGCGTAGCGCGTCAGGAAATCCTCGGCATCCTTGGCCTGGCTGTAGCCCCAGCCCTTTTCCTGGCCCATGAAATAAGCGATGCCGCCGAACTCCGTCAGCATCACAGGCTGGCCGTTCCACGCGTGACCGTCCAGCGCCAGCGCGCGGCCGGAGGAGCGGAAGGTCGCCGTGGCATCGCGGAAATCCGCCTCGGTGCGATAGCGCCCGTCGAGCACGTCGCCGCTATGGTGGTAGTCGTGCACGGCGAAGATATCGGTCTCGAGCTGTTCCCAGCCATCATTGCCGCTGACGGGGCGGGACGGGTCGAGCGCCTTGGTCAGGTGATAGAGCGCCTGGACGTAGCTGCGCTGGCGCGCGTCATGCGGCAGCTCGGGCACGCCCCAGGACTCGTTGAACGGCACCCAGGCAACAATGCAGGGATGCGAATAGTCGCGCTCGATCGCCTCCTGCCACTCCGCGGTGACGCGGGTCATCGCCTCGGCGGAATAGGCGTAGGCGCTCGGCATTTCCTCCCAGACCAGCAGGCCGAGCACGTCGGCCCAGTAGAGGAAGCGCGGGTTCTCGATCTTCTGGTGCTTGCGCACGCCGTTGAAGCCGAGCTGCTTGGTCAGTTCCACGTCGCGACGCAGTTCCTCGTCGCTCGCGGTCATGACGCCTTCGCGCCAATAGCCCTGGTCGAGCACCAGGCGCAGGAAATAGGAGCGTCCGTTCATGACGAAGCGGCCATTCGCGGTCGAGACCGCCCGCAGCGCCGTGTAGCTCTTCAGCGTGTCGACAGCCTCACCCTTGGCGTCGAGCAGCGTGACCTCGGCGTCGATCAGCTGCGGATGCTCCGGCGACCAGGTATAGGCGGCGCGGGCATCATCGATGCCGGGGTCGGGGAGGGCGATCACCCTGCCCGTGTCCTTGCCGGTCACGGCATACTCGTCCTCGACCAGCGTGCGCCCCTCGAGCGAGAGCTTGACCCGCAGGCGGCAGCCCGCCGGCTGCGCCACGCGCGCATCGAGGCGGATCTCGAACCGGGTATAGTCCGGCGTCCAATGCAGACGGTCGACATGGCTGCGGCCGACGCGCTCGATCCAGACGCTCTGCCAGATGCCGGTCGTGCGCGGATACCAGATGCCGTGCGGCGCCGGCAGCCAGTCCTGCTTGCCGCGCGGCTTGTGCATGTCGGCCGGATCGTCCTCGGCCCGCACGACGACCTCGAACCTACGGCCCTTGACCAGGCCGGCGAGGGCGATGCGCACCGGCGTGTGGCCACCGGTGTGGGAAGCCGCGTGCTGGCCGTCGATCCAGATGTCGCTCTGATAGTCGATGGCGCCGAAATGCAGGATCAGGTCATGCGCGTCGTCGATCGCCAGTTCCGCCGGCAGTTCGACGGTGCGGCGATACCAGACGACCGGATGGAATCCCTCGTCGTGGAGGCCGCTGCGCGGGGCCTCCGGCACATAGGGCACGTTGATGGACAGCGCGAAATCCGGCTGATCCGGACGCTGCCACTGGGCCGCGTCGTCATAGGCGAACTGCCACGCGCCATCGAGCGACTGCCAGAGGCTGCGCTCCATCTGCGGCCGCGGGTGGGAACTGTAGACCACGGGATTTCCTCCAAATCCTGCCAAGACCCCGGCCGCAACGAACCGTTCTCGGGACGCCGGAGCGACCCGATCTGCAAGCCCAAGGGCAGGGGACCCGCCCTCCTCCAACCTGCGCTGATCCGGGATCAATGGTATTATGATAAGATTGCGACTTCGGGGTGTCAATTGAGGCGTGGCCAATGGGCCACGCGCCTGGAAGATCGCGCTTCCGTCGCCGCTTTGCCCGAAAGCGGCCCCATTGACGTCGGGAATTGCTGCCAGTCTTGCACGCAACCGTACGAATAAGCAGAGGATTCGCGATGGACATGATCCATGACGGCGCGTCTCGGCAGCGCCTCAAGACCTTGCCGAAGCTGGCCATTCATGGCTCGGCAGGGCTCGCGGCGATCGTCTGCGCCGGCCTTGTCGGCCATTTCATGATGGGTTCGGGCGAGCCACGCGCCGCCAGCACCACGCCGCCAGCCACCGCGCAGATCTACGAGGTGCCGGATCTCGACCCGGCCGAGGCCGCGCCCGTGGTCTCGTCGACCACCGATGCGGCTGCCAGCACGCCGGCGGCCGCGCCGCAGCCCGTCGCCGCGGCGCCGATCCCGCCCAAGCCGGTCGCCAAGCCTGCCGTGAAGGCGGCGGCACGCAACTGCGACGGCGGCAAGTGCGAGTCGTGGGAATCGATCGTGGACAAGGCGCTGGCGAACGGATCGTCCGGCGCGAGACGCGCGGCGCCGATGCCGGCCTCGGCACCGGGCGGAACGCCGCGGCTCGACCCGTATCAGACAGGCGCCGTCGCGCCCGTCGACGACGTCATGCCGCCGCCGGTCATGGGACGGAACATTCCGCCACAGGACGTCGCGCCGCGGGACCTGACGGCGCAGTACGAGCCGCGCGTGATCGAACGCGAGGGACCGACATCGATCGGCGACATGGCCAAGTCGGCGACGACGTCGGCCGCCGCGACCGTCGTCACGCAGAGCAGCAAGCTGGTCGACAATCTGATGCGCTGGAGCGAGAACGCGGTTTCCGGCGTCGGCCTCAAGCGGGACTGAGGCGTCCCGCCACGCCCATACAAATAAGTTCCATAATATATCTTATGCGAATCGAGGATGTAGAGGGACACAGGATGGTGTGGCGCAGGACGGCTCGATCCAGCGGATCGTGACAGTCACCCTCACCGACCTGCCAATATCGCTTTCGCCCGTATGGCCCGCCTGGCGGATCGGGCCCGGAGCGATCCGGCTCAGCTGCGGCGTCGGCTGAAGTCCGAGCTGCGCTGTCCGCTGCGCCATGACGCGAGCAACCGTTCGACGTTCGCATCCGTCCCGTCCGTCGAGTTCAGCTCGACATCGTAGACCTTGCCGACATGCACGGTCTCGTAGTCCTGCCTGGCACTGCCGACCGGCCGGTCGCCGCGCGCCGCCTCCCGTTCGATCAGAAGCTCCAGCGAACAATGGACGCCGACGAAGAAGACGTCGTGGTCTGCCAGCAGCTCCGTGAGCGCGTCGAGCCATCCGTCGGTATCGAGGATGTGCTCGAGGATCAGATCGTTGCCGGCATCGGCATAGGCCTTCAGCGAACGGTGAAAGCCGTCGAAGAACGCGGGCCTGGCCTCGGACCATCGGAATTCCCCGCTTCGGAAGCGGCGCATGGGCAGCACACCCGCATCGCGCAGGTGATCGATGGAGATGTGCCAGAACGGACGCTCGATCCGGTCCTGCAGCGCCGTGGCGATGGTGGATTTTCCGGAGCTCGAGGCTCCATGGAGAAAGATGATCTGTGCCATGCTGGTTTTCCGCCATTCGTCGCGCTGCATAGGAAAAGCCTGTGACGGCGCAATGACGCAAGGCCCCGGTCTCGGCGCGCCGACGTTCTCCGTCCGTTCTCGCCAGGATCGGGCAGGTGGGGGCACCCTGCCCGACCTTCCGGCAGGTCGCCGCGGCTGGCAATCCGGCGCCGCATCGATTAGCTAAGCTTCGGCAACCATCGATGGGGACGAGACGCCTTGAACAGCTTCCTGACCGGCCTCGCCGGCGCTTCCGCGCGCCTGATCGGCGTCATGCTCGGCGCCGTCGTCGCGGTCATCGTGGCGGGCTTCCTCGTCATCACGGGCTTCCAGGGCTGGTATGAATCGCGCCGGGAGGAATGGCAGCTGGCGCGCATGCCGGCCTTTCTCCAGGTCACCGGCATGACCTATTCGAACGAGGTCAGCGAAGGGCCCGGTCCCGGCGCCAACGAGACCGGCCTCGCCGTCTATGGCCTGCCCGACGCCATCGCCACGGAGATCGCTGACAAGGGCCTGGACTTTTTCGCGCGCGCCGAGACGCCCTGGAAAGGCTGGCGGCCGACGCCGGTCGAGCGCGACCAGAGCTGGTCCGTGGATTTCCGCACCGCCCCGGCCGCCGCACCGCCCGATCTAGCCGATTATCTCGACGAATATGGCCGCCCGCTCGACGTGCCTCCGCGATTGGCGGCGCAGATCGACCACGCGATCCAGGCGCCCGGCTCCTATTACGCCTATGGACGGGCCGGATCCCTGCTGATCGTGGCGCCGGCGGCGCGGCAGGCCTATCTCCTCTATCGCGGCTAGCAAACCGCTCCAGCGGGCGAGGGCGCCCGCCTGCCCTCACCCGTCGTTCCGCCTGCGCATGTCCACCTGATCCAACGTGTCACCATCGGTTCATGCGACGCGGCTATGGAGCGGCGCGCCGGGTCGCGGATACGCCGCGCCCGGCCTGTGCTGCAAGGGAATTCCATGACGACGGAGACTTCACGACTCGCCCGCTTCGCGGCCCATGCGCATCAGGCGCCGCCGCGCCATCTCGGCCGCCGATACGACCGCGCGGGCAATTTCCTCCACGAACCCGGCAATACCATCGTCTGCCACCTTGTCGAGGGTTCGGCATCGCAGGCCGCGATCGTCGAGGTACGGCAACGCATGATGGCCATGCCGGACGCCGGTCAGCTAGCCTTCACGCCGATCCCCAGCCTGCACATGACCCTGTTCCAGGGCATTCTGGAGGATCGCCGCGATCCGCCGTTCTGGCCTCTCGACATGCCGCGCGAGACGCCGATCGACGCGATGACGGCGCACTATCTGGACCGGCTGACGCGGTTTCCGGCCCAGCCGCCTTTCGAGGTCGAGATCATCGATGTCGTGCCGACGGGGCTGACGGTCGCCGGTACGACAGCGGCGGATCGGCAGGCCATGAAGGCCTGGCGCGACGCGCTGGCCGAAACCTTCGGCTACCGCCATCCGGATCATGGCGACTACGTCTTCCACGTGACGCTCGCCTACATGATCGACTGGCTGCCCGACGAACGCCTGGAGGCCTGGCAGGCGCTGTTCGACGAGTGCCGCGCCCTGCTCCACCGCGCGCCCCGCCTCGAGCTTCGGCCGCCAGCCTTCTGCAGCTTCGAGGACATGAAACATTTCAAGATCTTGCGGGAATTCTCTCAATAGGGTGCGTCGTCGAGCTCGTGGGATCCGAGGCGGTCGCTCCTCCGGGGAGCGTCGGGCCTCATCGCCTTGAAGCGCGCGGCGACCTTGGTGGCCGCCGCCGCCCGCGCCAGCGTCTTCCGGCGCCGCTGCAGCGCTTCGCGATAGTCGACCGTCTCGATATCGCGCAGGAACACGGCGCCCGGCGCGAGCCGCCGGACCGCCCGCTCCACGTCATCCAGGCTGGCCCGGAAGAACTCCTTGCGGCAGTTTCGCGTGTTGACCCGGACCCGATGAAACGTCTCGTGCAGGGCGCGTTCCAGCGCCGGCGCGTCGTCGCTGTAGATCACCGCATGCAGCTCGAACGCGAACGGCACGCTGGCGTCACCGAGTTCGCGCACCCGATCGGCTGGATCGAGGCGACGGGTGAGCCCGATCTTGACCACGTCGCGACTACCGAAGGAGCCGATGTTCGAGACGACGTAGACATAGCCGGAGCGCGTCTGCTCGGCGAGCGCCGGCGCCCGTGCGGGCCTGCGGGCAGGGCCACGGCCTTCCCCGCCCTGCCCTTCGTCGCTGAGCTTCGAGACCGCCGCTTCGACCTCGGTCAGGACGAGGTTCAACCGCGCCTCGAGGACGCGGCTCTCGGCGCATTTGCGCCGGTAGCCGATGGAGGCCGCGATCCATGGAACCGGCGTCACCACCAGGATCACCAGCGCGTCGAGCCAGATTGCCGAGATGGTGTCCATGCGCCCTCCCCGTCAATACGCGGTCAACCGCGCACCAGCCGGGGGGAAGCCAAAGCGCACCGCCAACGTCCCATAAGTTGTAGCATATGGATCGATGCGCGCAAAACGAGTTGGAGCCCGGCGTGCGGAGACGGTGTCGTCCGGCTCCGTGCTGGAAGGGCCTCTGGCTGTGCTCTGGCCGCTCGCGGCTCAGGCGACGGTCTCGAGCGTCGGATAGTCGGTGTAGCCTTCGGGCCCCGCCGTATAGAAGGTGCCCGGGTCCGGCTCATTGAGCGGAGCGTTCGCGGCGAAGCGATCCGGCAGGTCCGGCGTCGCGAGATAGTTGCGGCCGAAGGCGACCGCGTCGGCCGCGCCCTCGCGGATCAGGCGCTCCGCCGAGGCCTTCGTCATCAGCTCATTGGCGATGACGGGACCACCGAAGGCCCGCTTGATGTCGGCGAGCAGGCTGTCCGGCTCCTCCCGCTCGATCACGTAGAGGAAGGCGATGTTGCGCCGCTTCAGCTCGGAGGCGACATAGGTGAACAGCGCCTTCGGATTGCTGTCGCCCATCTTGTGGTCGTCGCCCCGCGGCCGGATATGCGCGCCGACGCGATCCGCACCCCAGACGTCGATCGCCGCGTCGACGATCTCCAGCATGAAGCGCGCCCGGTTCTCTATCGAGCCGCCATAGCGGTCGGTGCGGTGGTTGCTGCTGTCCTGCAGGAACTGGTCGATCAGGTAGCCGTTCGCGCCATGCACGTCGACGGCATCGAAGCCGGCCCGCTTGGCGTTTTCGGCGCCGCGCCGGAAGTCCGCCACGATGCCGGGGATCTCATCCGTTTCCAGCGCGCGCGGCACGACATAGTCCCGCATCGGCCGAAGCAGGCTGACATGCCCGGCGATACGGATGGCCGAGGGGGCGACCGGCAGGTCACCGCCGAGCAGTTCGGGGTCCGAAATGCGCCCGACATGCCAGAGCTGCGAAACCATGCGGCCGCCGGCGGCATGGACCGCGTCGGTCACCAGCTTCCAGCCGGCGACCTGCGCATCGTTCCAGATTCCCGGCGTGCCGTTGTAGCCGACGCCCTGCGCGCTGACGCTGGTCGCCTCACTGATGATCAGCCCTGCCCCGGCGCGCTGGGCATAGTATTCCGCCATCATCGCGTTGGGCACGCGCGTTTCGCCGGCACGGCAACGCGTCAGGGGCGACATGACGATACGGTTGGGCAGGCTGAGCGCACCCATCTGAAGGGGCTGAAAAAGCAAGGACATGGATCGGCGGTTCCTTCGCGGCATCAAACGGCTCCTGCCGTTCCGTCACTATAATGACGAAGGGAACCGTATCAATCCGTCAGGCGCCAAGCGGCTAGGCGCGCACCGAATGCCGGGGCCGCCGAACCTCGCCGCGAACCGTGCCGATCCCGAGCTCGAAGCTGTCGGCGATGCGGTTGGCGCGGTCGATGAAGATGGCAGCGCCGTCCGCCGGCATGATCTCCGACGCCGTGGCCCGGAACAACGCCAGCCAGCGATCGAAATGCTCCGCCTCGATCGGCAGGCGCAGATGCTTCTGCATCGGCCGGCCCTGGTAGCGGCCAGTCCTGAGCACGACGTTCGACCAGAAGGCGCAGAGCTTGTCGAGATGGTCGGGCCAGTCGTCGACCTGGGCCTCGAAGATCGGGCCGATCAGCGCGTCGCTTCGGACCCGGTCGTAGAAGGTGTGAACCAGGGTTTTGATCGATGCCTCGTCCACACCGGGGATGCCGTAGCCGAATCCGCTGGTCTCGCCCGCCATGATAGTCTCCGCTGCGCTGGGTCGCCTCACAGCTAGGCGTCCACGCGCCGCGGAACAAGCCCGCGTGACGAGGCGCCGCAAGCCGCGCCAAGGTTTCAATTGACAGACAGAAGCCGCTCCGACATCTAGGCGACCAGAAATAGAACAATGAAAAGGTAGCCCGTCCCGTCGACCTGTCCGCGCTCTCTGGCGCGGCGCGCCTGACGCCCGTCGTACCGGACCAGCCACCGACCAACCAATACCGAGACATGCCCGCATGAACAGCGAAGCGCCGCGCATTTCCTTTGTCAGCCTCGGCTGCCCCAAGGCCCTGGTCGATTCCGAGCGGATCCTCACCCATCTGCGCGCCGAGGGCTACGAGCTCTCGCGCCACCATGACGGCGCCGACGTCGTCATCGTCAACACCTGCGGCTTCCTCGACAGCGCCAAGGCGGAGTCGCTCGAAGCCATCGGCACGGCGATGAAGGAGAACGGCAAGGTCATCGTCACCGGCTGCATGGGCGCCGAGCCCGAGCAGATCCGCGAGGCGTTCCCGAACGTGCTGGCGATCACCGGCCCGCAGCAATATGAGAGCGTGCTCGGCGCGGTGCACACCGCCGTCCCGCCGGCGCACGACCCGTTCGTCGACCTGGTGCCGCCGCAGGGCATCAAGCTCACCCCGCGCCACTACGCCTATCTGAAGATCTCGGAAGGCTGCAACAACCGCTGCTCCTTCTGCATCATCCCGAAGCTGCGCGGCGATCTCGTCAGCCGCCCGGCCGGCGACGTGCTGCGCGAGGCAGAGCGGCTGGTGAAGGCCGGCGTCAAGGAGCTGCTCGTCATCTCGCAGGACACGAGCGCCTATGGCGTCGACCTGAAATACGAGGCCAGCAAGTGGCGCGACCGCGAGGTGCGGGCCAAGTTCCTCGACCTGTCGCAGGCGCTCGGCGAGCTCGGCGCCTGGGTGCGCATGCACTATGTCTACCCCTACCCGCATGTCGACCAGGTCGTCGAGCTGATGGCCGAAGGCAAGATCCTTCCCTACATCGACATCCCGTTCCAGCATGCGAGCCCCAGCGTCCTGAAGGCGATGCGCCGCCCCGGCAACCAGGTGAAGACCGCCGACCGCATCCACAAGTGGCGCGAGATCTGCCCCGATCTCGCCGTGCGTTCGACCTTCATCGTCGGCTTCCCCGGCGAGACGGACGAGGATTTCGAGTTCCTGCTGGAATGGCTGGACGAGGTGAAGCTCGATCGCGTCGGCTGCTTCAAGTTCGAGCCGGTCGAGGGCGCGCCGGCGAACGAGCTGGCCAATCCGGTTCCGGAAGAGGTCAAGGAAATCCGCTGGCACCGCTTCATGAAGCGCCAGCAGGAGATCAGCGCCAAGCGCCTCGCCAAGAAGGTCGGTCGCCGCATCCCTGTCATCATCGACGAGTCGACCGGCCTCACCGCCAAGGGCCGCACCGTCTGGGACGCACCGGAGATCGACGGTTCGATCCACCTGACCTCGCGCCGCCCGATGCGCGTCGGCGAGATCTACACCGCGAAGGTCGAAGCCGCCGACGCCTACGACCTGCACGGCACGGTGGTCTGAGGATCGCGACCGGTTCGAAGGTCGCCGGCCTTCTTCACCTCTCCCAGAGGGAGAGGTCGGAGCGGAGCTCCCGGGTGAGGGGTTAGGGAACGATCCGGTGAGGCCGTAAACCCTCACCCGCCGGCCTTCGGCCGTCCACCTCTCCCTCAGGGAGAGGGGAAGGGCCGCCGTGCCCGCCTCGCTGCGTTCAGCCGGCGACCTCGGACGCCAGCGCCTCGAGCCGCTCGGCCGGCGCACGGCCGATCAGCAGCCGCGCTTGGCCACCCGATGCCCAGTGCACGATGGTGAAGCCGTCGAGCGTCTCGGTCGTTCGGGCAATCTCCGCCTTCTGCGGATTGTCGATCACGCAATAGGCGATCGGCCCGTGCTCCGGGTCGAGGAACGCCATCTGCACCAGCGGCTTGCCGTGGAAATCGAAAAGCTGCGCGCCCCGGAAGGACAGTCCCGGCAGTTGCCCGGGGACATCCGCCAGATCGACGCCGAGCTTGGCCGAGGCCAGTTGCAGCTCGGCCGCGGCGCGCTCCGGCGTCGGCGCCAGCGCCAGCGTCTCCGGCGTCGTCAGCGACCAGTATTCAGCGACCGCCTGACGCCAGTTCTCGGGCTTGGCGCTCTCCGCCTCCTCCGATCTCTGCGGCTCCTGCCTCGGTGCCTGATGACCGCGCAGAAAATCATTGGCGACCCCACCGAGCAGGAACAGGGCAACCGACGCGGCGATCAGCTGGCGCGTGCCGAGATTCGCGAAAGGCGACCGGCGGAGCGGCACGACCGTGTCTCCCTCCGCCTCGTGCTGCGCGACCGCCTGGGCGAGGATGTCGTCCAGCCGCGGCTTCGGCGCGCGAGCTTTCAATTCGGCCATGGCGTCGGCGATGCCGGCACCGCCCCGGTCGAGCACCTCGAGCCGCGCGAGCAAGGCAGGCTCGGCCTCCAGCCGCGCGACAAAGGCCGCGCGCTCGGCCGGATCCAGCTCGCCGTCGAGATAGGCGACGATGGTGGGGTCGTCGGGATGAGATTGCTCAGACATCGTCGCCTCGCTTGCCGCGCGGCGCCGGCTGCCTGGACACGTCCGCCAGGGGACTGAGTTTTTCACGAATGGCGGCCAATCGGCTCATGATCGTTCCAATGGGTACTCCGAGAAGGTCGGCCGCCTCCCGATACGAGAAACCTTCGCCATAGACCAGCAGGACGGTTTCCCGCTGGGCTTCGGCCATCCGTCCGATCTCGCTTAACACCTGAGCCGCGAGAATATTCGTCTCGATCGCCTCGCTGCCCTCGAAGACGAGCGCGACTTCGGCGTCGACGACCCCGCTGCCCTGCCGCACGCGCCGGGCGCGCAGCTCGTTGAGCCAGATCGAGCGCAGTATCGCGAACAGCCAGCGATCCAGCCGCGTGCCCGGGGCGAACTGCTCGGCGCGCTCCAGCGCCCGGACGCAGGTTGCCTGCACGAGATCCTCCGCCGTGTCGCGGTTGCGCGACAGCACAAGGCCATAGCGCCAGAGCGCCTCGAGATGAAGCGCCAGGCCGTCCTTCACCGGATCGTGACCGCGGCTCGACTTGGGCGAACGAATAGGGCTCCCGCCCCTGCTGTTCTTGCCGCGACTCTCGACTTCGCGGCGAGAGGAAACCAGTCGGAGGCTCCGATGACAACCATGTTCGAAAAGACGACGCGATCGATCATCACGATCGCATTCATTGGCCTGCTCGCCTCGACCGGCGCGGCGCTCGCCCATAGCGGCGGCGGCGGGGG